>JABBBA010000308.1 GCA_018607685.1 K189A clade bacterium
GTAAGACATGCCCGGATTGCGTTGTCTGGCCGGGGTGCCACTGACGAAGGTGAGCGACCCGGTTTCGTTTAAATGTGGAATTCCCTGGCGGGCAACATGGGTGTAACCCCAAAACTTGTTAAATGCCGCGCGGAACTGCTCGTCGGTTTGTTCCATGAACGGTGCCATGGTTCTTTCTGCGCCGGTGGCCGCAGCAACAATATGGTCGATGGTTCCAATCGACTCAAAGAGTGATTTCAATCCATCCACATTATGGGTGTCCAGGGAGCTGAAGGTGATTTCTGGGTTTGAATCAGAGCACGCCTTGACCTTGTCCTCTGATCGGCTGACCGCCCATACGTTAGCGCCTCTGCTTGCGGCAGTAACAGCCGTGGCAAGGCCAATACCTCAAGTACCACCGATGACGACTACGTTTTGGTTATCCATCGAACCCATGTCATATACCCCTAGAAGAAACGTACATGATGCTAAAGCCTGCTGGCTTTAGCCAGCGCTTCGGCTGCCTTTGGCTAGTTCACCGCGGATAAGTTCAGGGATTGGTAGGCATTCAGCATCATCTGCACGGCCATCATCACCAGCAGCATACCCATCAGCCGCTCAACAGCGGTCAGTCCACGTTCACCGAGAAACCTGTTAAGCGGAGTCGCCGCGAGCAGGATCAGGGCGGAGAGTAGCCAGGCTAGCGATAGACAGAAAAAGAGCATCAGGACGGGTGTGGTGGTCGACATCAACATCAACACGGCCATGATTGATGGCCCGGCGACGGCAGGAATAGCCAGCGGAACAATGAGAGGTTCACCTTCTACATCATTCCCGAACAAACCTTCAGGGCGCGGGAATATCATCCTGATTGCAATCAGGAAGAGGATAATGCCGCCGGAGATTGAAATAGCCTCATTGGAAAGGTTCAGGATTTCCAGGATATATCGCCCGAAAAACAGGTAAACAAGTAACACGAAGTACGCAATGATGAGTTCCCTTAAGGTAACTCTTAGCTTGCGTGCGGGATCGACGTTTTTCATGACCGACATGAAAAGTGGAATATTGCCAAGCGGGTCCATGATCAGGAAGAAAATGGTAGTGGTGCTGATGATCTCAGTGATATTCATGGGCCATCGGTCCGATTAGGCGCGAATGCTGGGCTTCAAGCATGGATCATTCAAGTGTATCTTGTAAATTGAAGGAAATTGTAAGTTTAAGCGAGATAATCTGGCATTTTCAGGCGCCGGCTCGTTCTGGTTCATGCGGCAGATAAATGTAAGGCGTTATCGATGTGGATTTCGTTAGAATGGTTCGCAATGGGTTAGTTCGGTTCAATCCAGTATCTGATATTCAAATCAAAGGAGCCGCAATATGCAGTGTCCAAAGTGCCAGGAAGCAATGGAAGAAGTTCAGCTGGAAAATGTCACCATCGATCGATGTACCGCTTGCAAGGGGCTTTGGTTTGATCGTGGAGAAGCAGAAGCCCTGTCAGAAAACTGGATCGCTGAATTTGTGGATACGGGTGATCCTGAACTTGGTGAGCAGATGGACGATGTTGACACGGTTAACTGTCCGAGATGCAGCAAAACCATGCGCCGTTTTTTTGATATCTCCGCTAGTCAATTGCAATACGAAGAATGTGATGAACACGGGAAATTTTTCGACGCAGGTGAATTCACTCTTTGGGCTGAAAGTCAGTATCTCTAAGATGAAGCGGCTAATATTTGCGATTTTCTACTTGTGCTACGTCACCGGGGCGTCAGCTGAAGAAGTCCTGATCAGCACTAATGTTGGCAAGATAGTGGTCGAGCTAAATGAAGAGAAGGCACCGATCACCGTTGCCAATTTTCTCGCCCTTGTAGACTCGGGTGCTTACAAAGACACAATATTCCATCGGGTCATTCCCGGCTTCATGGTGCAGGGAGGTGGCCATTACCTGGACATGACAGAAGCTGAGGAAAGCGAGTCAATCATCAATGAAGCCGACAATGGCCTTTTGAACGTTCGAGGGGCCATCGCTATGGCCAGGATGAATGAGATTGATTCTGCCAGCAGCCAGTTCTTTATCAATGTGGTCGCGAATGAACGTCTGGATCACAGTGAAAAAAGCTGCACTCGCAAGGACGAGACAACCGCCGCAGCAGCCCGTGCGCGAGGCAGTTATAAACCGATCACGTGTAAGTCATTCGGTTATGCCGTGTTTGGAAAAGTCATTTCAGGTATGGATGTCGTAGATCTGATTGAAGTCATCGAGACTGATACGGTCGGTGAATATGACGATGTCCCTGTAACACCCATTATCATTCTTTCTATTGATCGAGTTGTGTCTGAGAAAGCGGCTGAGAAGGTAGTGCCTGAATGAGCCCCAAAATCGAGGCTGCCTTCGTGCTTAGAAAATCATCGATGATGATCTGTAATGGCTAGTCTGTAAGGAAAGCCCGCTGGTCGAAATAGCGTTACCGGACTGGACGGGTTCAGGCTGCCTTACGAGCTTCTTTTTCCAACTTGTTGATAAACCTGGAGTCGGCTCGCATCTCCTGCGAGAAGAGTTGTATGCCTGATTCGGTGTTAACCACGCACGTTGACAGGTCAACCAGGGTCAGTTCATCGTCAGGCCCGATGACGATTTTTCTGGGTTGATAATGTATCTTTGCGATACCCGCCAGGTGGAGCTGAAGGTAAAGCGCATCCAATCGCCGTATAAACTCCGGGTCACGCAATAGTCTTTCGTGGTCAAGGCTGTTTAAAGGTGTACCTTCGACGTAGGTCTTTAGAATTGCGTGATACTCATCGGTACGAATTTCCTTGATCAGGTGAGTGACATTAGTGAGGTTTCTTTCTGAAACACGCTGAAGGGCA
Organism: K189A clade bacterium; assembly: GCA_018607685.1. Lineage (GTDB taxonomy): Bacteria > Pseudomonadota > Gammaproteobacteria > Pseudomonadales > Azotimanducaceae > UBA9659. The sequence goes on from JABBBA010000308.1 coordinate 2,842, forward strand.
TGTATTTCATAGAAAAAGTAAGTGTCGTCCCATATGTTATTGGAGACTTCACGTAACTTAAGAATTCGCTCCTCTCCTTCGTGATCGACCAGCAGGGTTCTGCAACTTGAGGCAGCGGGGTGCAGGTCCTTAATGAATATCAACGCAGGATCGATTTTCTCGACGAGCTGAGACAGTTCATCTTTTGATTGTGTATTGATCGAAACTTGTTGTTCTTGCATGATGCCAACCCGCCAATGTTGATCCCTGATTATGATCCTCTTTTCCAGAATTATCTGCGTTTTTGTACTGTTGATCATCGTACAGACCCCAAGCGCATTTGGGACACCAAAACTGGTGTTGCTGTTATCCGTTGATCAGCTCAGACCCGACCGGCTCAATGCTGAAATGAAAGGTGGGCTCGGTCGCCTTATGCGCGAAGGTCGTGTCTACACCAATGCCAGACTTGACCATGGCGTAACCAATACCTGTCCTGGTCATGTGGCAATCTCTGCCGGCGTTAACCCTGGAAAGGCCGGGATCCCTGGCAACAGCTATGTTGATCATGCAACCGGCGAACAGCGCTACTGTGTCGATGACAAAGATGATTCCAATCGGGTGTTCGGTGCAGAGCATAATCGCTCGCCCAATGCACTGACCGCCACGACGCTGGGTGACTGGCTCAAAGAAAGGACGCCGGCGTCCAGGGTGTTCTCCGTGTCGGGGAAGGACAGGTCAGCGATTACGATGGCCGGTAAAAACCCTGACGGCGTTTACTGGTATGAAAGGACGGCAGCAATGTTCACCAGTTCCGGATACTACGGTCCGCTGCCTGATTATGTCCATGCGTTTAACGGGGATAACTTTTTTGTTGACGGGTATGCCGGACGATACCCAGAGACATGGGAACACACGCCCGGTTCGATTAGGGTCGATGATTATCCCGGTGAATCCGGGGTGGACCTTCGGCATTCCGGACATCCCCTCAATTCAGGTGAGCTTGAGGAGCGTGCATTCCGGTTTTATATGTCTCCGTTTCTGGACCTCGCAACGACCGAGCTGGCAAAACGCGTCGTAGATGCAGAGAAGCTTGGCCAGGGAGGCGTAACCGATTTACTGGCGATATCCTATTCGTCTACTGATGTGGTTGGCCATCGCTATGGACCATACAGCGGTGAATCTGAGGATACGCTGGCGCGGACGGATGCGTCGATCGGTGAACTGTTAACGTTTCTTGATGAGCGCCTGGGTGGGGATTTTGTGGTTGCCATGTCTTCCGATCATGGTGTTTTGCCGCTACCGGAATGGCTGGTAGAAACCGGCGAGATGCAGTGCCCGGTTGATGATGGCCGAATTGATATCGAGAAAGTCGTGCTGGGTCTGTACTGGCGGTTGTATCTGGATTTCACGGCGCCGTTTGGAGATCCTCGAGAGCTGGTCGGTTTCTCAGGTGCTGGTGGGACCGTGAGTGCCCGTTATGCGCAGCAACTCGGGGTTACTGTGGCGCAGGTTGTTGACTCAATGGAACGCTACCTGGAAGGCAAGGCCTACATCAAGGAGATCTGGACTCTGGCTGAAGTGGAAGGAGCTGATGATCCTGTGGGTCGTCTATATCGTAATTCTTTTGTGCCTGGTAAATCACCCCACTTCTTTATTCAGCTGAATGAAACCTGTCTCGTCGCCGGTTCAGAAGGGACGAGCCATGGTACCGTCTATGATTATGACCGGCGAGTGCCTCTTGTTTTTTATGGAGCGGGAGTGAAGCCCGGCGAAATGATTGAGCCGGTTCATAGTATCGACATTGCGCCAACCCTGGGCACAAAGCTTGGCCTTGATCTACCTGAGGACCTGGATGGACAGGTGCTTGATATATGGAATAGAAATGGACAATAGACCAAAAATTGCGATATCCAGTTGCCTGGTTGGACAGGAAGTTCGGTTTGACGGTGGCCACAAACATTTCCGGTATGCGACTGAATCGCTCGCTACCTACTTCGATTTTGTTCCTCTTTGCCCTGAAGTCGCTATCGGTCTTGGTATTCCTCGCCCTACGATACGTTTGATTGCAGGGGAAAATGGAACCACGGAGGCCGTCAGTAATGCAGACAGGACCCTCCGGTATACAGATCAGCTTAGTGCTTATGGCGTGAAGATGGCGTCAACGCTTGACAGAGTATCTGGATATATTCTCAAGAAAGATTCTCCCAGCTGTGGCATGGAGAGGGTTAAGGTCTATCAAAATAATGATGGTCCACCGGATAGAACCGGCATAGGGATCTATGCCAACGAGATACTAAAGGCGCACCCTAACTTGCCCATCGAAGAAGAAGGCAGATTGAATGACACGAGATTGCGCGAAAACTTTCTGGAGCGCGTGTTTCTCTATCATCGCTGGTTGCAGCTTATGGAAGTTGGAGTCGATAGCAACGCTTTGGTTAAGTTTCATACCGTCCAAAAATTCGCGGTACTGGCCCATGACGAGCCGGCCTATCGAGAACTTGGCCGGATAGTGGCCGGGGTGGGAACGCGCGACATTGATGACTGTTGCAGGGATTATATTGCGTTACTCATGAGTGCCATGAAGGTTCTGACTACCCCCAAGAAGCACGCCAATGTCCTGATGCACATCATGGGTTTCTTCAAGGAATCGCTCGCAACAGAGGACAAGGCTGAACTCCTGCGCTTAATCGATGCGCACCGTGAGGGGCTAGTGCCCGTGATCGTTCCGATTACATTGATTAATTACTTTAGAAAACGACACCCGAATAGCTATATTGACGGGCAAACCTATCTGGAACCTCACCCCCCGGAGTTAATGCTCCGAAACACGCTTTAGGTCGGGGTCTGTGTTTTAATATTCCCATGAATGTAACGCCTCTTACCCCTCATATCGGGGCAGAAATCGGAGATGTAGATTTATCCCATCCTCTTGATGACGATGCCCTTGCGAGTATTCATCAGGCGTTTCTTGATTGGGGCGTACTGGTCTTTCGCGAACAGCAACTGTCCAGGGAGCAGCACAAGGAATTTGCCCGCAGGTTTGGACAGTTGCATACCCACCCCCTGAATAGCGAGGGAACTGGCGATCCCGAAGTGCTAGTGGTGAAGACGACCAAAGACTCCGCCTATACCGCAGGTAACGGTTGGCATACAGACGTCACGTGTGATGCGTTTCCACCTATGGGTTCGATGCTCTACATGTCGCGGGTCCCAGGTTATGGGGGTGGTGACACGATGTATGCGGATATGTACCTGGCGTACGAGATGCTCTCGGAAGCGATGAAAGAACTTCTTGATGATCTGGTCGCGGTGCATGACGGGGCGCTTCCCTATATCGGTGCTTACAAAAGTACCCCGCCGGAAGGCGGGTATCCGAAAAATGAGCATCCTGTCGTGGTGACCCATCCGGAAACAGGCAGAAAAGTGCTCTATGTAAATGCCGGTTTTACCTCACATATCAAGGGCTTGAATCCAGATGAATCGAAAGTGCTGCTTGGCATCCTGTTCGATCATATTGCGACGGTCCCAAGACTAACCTGTCGAGTGAGCTGGCAGCCCGGTACCCTGACGTTCTGGGACAATCGTTGCACGCAGCATCATGCGATATGGGATTACTATCCCCATGAGCGTTACGGTGAGCGGGTTTCTATTGTCGCCGGCGAACGACCTGGCATTTAACAAGGTCAGATTTGAAAGTCGCTGATCTGTACTTAGTCTCCGAGGTTCGAATAGTCACCCGAGGCTCTGGCGGACCTGAACTCACCCCAGTTTACGGATCGATAAAGCGGCTTGTCTCCCGTCTGTGGAGTACAGTTGGTGGAAAAATCAGGATTCATAAAGAAAGCAGCGCTAAAGCGGTCCTTTTTACTATTTGCCAGCACACGGTGTAGCGGGGCCTTATAGCGATTATTGGACCAAACCTGCACAAGGTCACCGACGTTGATGATCAGACTGTCTTGCTCGCTGCCAATGGTTTCCCAGGCGTTGTTGTGACGCACCTGTAGACCAGAGACTTCATCCTGCAATAGCACCGTTAATGCGCCTGCATCCGTGTGATGGTAAATTCCGAGGTGACCCTCCGTCGGGAAATCCTCGACCGCATCCGCTGGTGTTTCGCAAACCGGGTAGTGGTTCAGTCGAAGAAAGCTGGAATTATCGGGCGTGAAATGCTGCGCTAGCGAGTTTTCGGCTAGCCCAAGGGACTGTACGATAGATTCCAGCAGGATCAGGCTGATGGTTTCGCACCGGTGGTGCCATTGAAGCATCGTGTCGCGAAACCCAGGCAGGCTAGAGGGCCAGGGTGTTTGACTTTGATACTGTGGGTCGGATTGATCCAGCCCAAGGTCATAAATTTCTTTCCAGTCTTGTTTGTTCTTGGTGAGCTCCTGATCAAAGTAGCCCCAGGGGTTTTCCTGTGTTCGTGATAGTTGTCGTTTGGTTTCGTGGGGCAAGCTAAAAAAAACCTTCATCGCGGCCAGGAACCGATCCGTTGCTCCCTTCTCGAGGTCAAGTTCAACCAGCCTGAAAAAACCCCAGTGCTCGCAGGCATCCGCTAGACTTGCGATCGTTGCACGGTTATTTGTCTTCAGTTCACGCAGACTGATGGTTGGAATTTGTTTCATTGGGTCTGAGGCCATACAATCGAGGACATTCGCATCTATTCACTGGTGACAAAAGTAACGTTTATGTCGATAGCAGAACAGCAATCTTTGATCACTTCAACACAATCCGGTCCGGTTCCTGGACGGGAGAAAAACGGTGCCCTGCTTTTTAATGTTATTCCATTCGCAGAACCACCGATAGTCGTTGAGTCCGGGGTTTCGACATGGTTCGTTTGAATATAAATAAGCAACACGTCGAGGTGGACGTCGCTCTGGACACACCCCTGTTGTGGGTGTTGCGGGATAACCTGAATATGACGGGTACCAAGTTCGCCTGCGGGATCGGGCAATGCGGCGCCTGCACAGTTCTGATGAACGGCAAGCCTGTTCGGTCATGTACAACCACGGCATCAGAGGCGCAGCCTTACAACATTACGACCATCGAAGGCCTTTCGGAGGACGCAAGTCATCCGGTACAGCTGGCGTTTATCGAGGAAGATGTTCCGCAGTGCGGATACTGTCAGTCCGGGCAGGTGATGGCGGCGGTTGCGTTGTTGAACGAGAAGACCAGTCCCACTGATGAGGAAATCAACCAGGCAATGACCAATATTTGTCGATGTGGTACCTATTCGAAAATCCGATCGGCGATAAAGAAAGTTGCACTGTCTCGTGGTTAAACTAATGGGTCTTAGCCGAAGGGATTTTCTTAAGGTCTCATCTACATCCGCCGGTGGGCTGGCAATCGCTTTCACGATTCCGTCCCTTGCAACCGTTCGACCTTACGAAGCAGTTTCTCTTTCCAACAACGAAATCAGTGCCTGGCTGGTGATTGAGCCCGATGAATCTGTGCTTATCAGAGTTGCTCAGTCGGAAATGGGGCAGGGTGTGATGACATCTATGCCGATGCTGATCGCCGAAGAGCTGGAGGCTGACTGGCGAAAGGTGAAAGTTGAGTATGCGGATGTTAATCGTCAGGTTCTTTTGTCCGGCATCTATGGTCGCATGCAAACAAAGGATAGTGACGCTGTGCAGCTATCGCGTGAAACCTTGCAGCTTGTGGGCGCTGAAGCAAGGCAACGCCTGATAAAGGCTGCTGCTGAAACCTGGACCGTCGATCCTGCAGACTGTTATGCGGACTATGGCAGAATCTATCGATCCGGTAGTAGCGAATCCTTGGGTTTCGGAGAGGTGGCCGGGCTTGCCTCGCAGGTCAGCGTCGCGAACGTCAAAATAAAAACGCCTGAAGAGTTTAAGCTCCTTGGTCTTGCGACACCGAGGCTGGATGTGCCCGCAAAGGTAGATGGCTCTGCCATTTACAGCATGGACGTACGTTTACCTGATATGGCGTATGCAGCGGTTGTTCACTGCCCGGTGCTTGGAGGGACTGTTAAGAGCCTCCGGTTCAACGCGATCCGTCATATGCCGGGGGTTGTTAAGGCGATCAGGATGGAAAGTGCCATAGGCGTGGTTGCGGATACGTTCTGGCAGGCGAAGAGTGCGGCCGACAAGCTACCCGTTTTCTGGAATATCGGGGCGCAGGAAAAAGAATTTACCGACACGATTAAGCAGTCTTTCTTCGATGAGTTCTCCAGACCGGGCGAGGTCATGTTGTCTGAAGGAAATATTGGACATCTGATGGATCATGCCGAGAAGACAATTGAATCGGATTATTACGTTCCTTATCTTGCTCAGGTTCCTATGGAACCTCTCAACTGTACTGTTCATGTCCAGGACTCGAGGGTTGATGTATGGGTTGGACATCAGGATCCGGAGGGCGTCGTAGATGCTGTGTCGCGTTTAACAGGAAAGGCACCCCATGATATTTATGTGCATAACTGTTTTCTGGGTGGCAGCTTTGGGCGAAGAAGCCATATGGATTTTGTGATCGAGGCTACCCGAATTGCCATGGAGATTGGACGACCTGTCCAGATGATCTGGACCAGGGAAGAAGAATTAAGATCGGGGGCCTACCGGCCCATGTCGGCATTGAGGTTTAAGGCAGGTTTTGATATCGACAAGCAACTGGTCGCGTTAACCAACCACTCCGTGACTCACTCGATCAGATACGACCAGGACGAGACCTTTCAGGGCATCGATGACAGCTCGGTTGAGGGGCTTCGTAATCACCCCTACAGTCTGCCTGCCTATGAATTCACTCATACGCGTAAGAACACCCATCTAAGCAGTTGGTGGTGGCGCTCCGGTGGCCATTCTATCAATGCGTTTGCGATGGAATGCTTTGTTGATGAGATGGCAATTGCCGCGGGTGTGGACCCGATCAGGTATCGTCGCCAGATGTTGATGGACAAGCCTGAATATCTCGAAGTTCTTGATGTGCTGGAGCAGGAATCCGGCTGGGGAAAGCGAAACCTGCCCCGCGGGACTGCGATGGGCGTCGCTATCCACAAGAGCTATGGAACGGTCTGTGGCCAGGTGGCGGAGGTCACCGTCGAAAATGGAGCAGTCCGCATCAACCGGGTGATCGTCGCTATTGATTGCGGGAACCTTGTGAATCCGATGACGGCGGAAGAACAGGTAGAGGGCTCTATTCTCTATGGCTTAAGTGCAGCATTGTACGGGAAGGTCACCGTTGAAAATGGCCGGATGCTGGAGGATAACCTCGATACCTATGGCATCTTGAGGATGGATGAGGCGCCAGCGATAGAGATTCACTGGGCGCTGTCGGGGGCGGACAAATGGGGTGGTCTTGGAGAGCCGGCAACGCCCGTTATCGCACCGGCGGTCTGCAATGCGCTTTACAACATCACCGGCAGG
>JABBBA010000171.1 GCA_018607685.1 K189A clade bacterium
GTTATAAGACCGTCCCCGATGGTTTTTCGCGAGTAGATAGTCGACGGAAACATAGGCGCGCTGGTGCCGATATTCCGGACCGACATGCAGGAACAGTTTTTTCACGTAACGGGGTTCTTTGAAATGCCGGGTGAAGGAGTTGCCACGGTGCAGGGAACCTTCAAGATCACGCAATGGAATTCGCCTGCCATTGCCCAACTCTGCATAGACATCATAAATCGCCGCATGTCGCTTAACACCTCTGAGGCTAATCGCTGACACTTCGGCATTGATCTGAATGACCGGCTCACTCCTGTTGCTACGCCTCGTTCGAAACTGATCTGCACTGATCCAATTTCTCCGTTGACTGTAACGGCCTTTTTTACCGGAGTAATGACTGTTGGAGCGGCTGTTTCCGGCGTAACGCTTCTGTCCGTAACCGGGGTTCGTGTTGGCGTAAAACAGACTCCAGGTCGGTCGCTGCCAAGGCCACTCAGGACGACTGTCATGACCATTATGCCGATGATTACTGTGTCGAAGATCAAAGGAATCTTTTTTGGCCTTCACCGTCACTTTCAAAGCATCAGCCCAGGCTGATCCGGAAACCACCAACAATACCAACATCATCAATATTCTCATCTCTTAACTCCTGGCCTCTCAGAGGCATCAACTTGAAGTTAATGATGTGCCTGCGCAGATGAATCAGAAATTAACCAACTGAACGCAATCTGAACCTATGATCACTTGTCATGGTTATTTGTAGCGGTATTCATCCATGTACTGCCTGACCTCCGCCAATTGTCTGGTTTGACGCCTGAGCTTTTCGACCGGAAAGTGCTCTTCAAACTCCCTTAGCAAAGGAGCAATTGCCTTAATCGCCTTGTGACGAACCTGACTCCCCTTGCGCGTCATGGTGACCCGTTTTTGCCTGCCACTATTCTTATCCGGTTCCACGTTAACCAACCCCTTGGATTCCAGCTTCTTCAGCGTGTTGGTCATCGCACCACCGGTTACCTGGAACGCGCGCGCGAGGCGACCTGGGGTCGCTTCCACGTCAACTCGAACAAACCAATTCAGTACACTGAACTGCGACTGGGTCAGCCCTTCCGGCAGACACTGCTCAAACAGCCCGGTCGACAACTGGGAGATAATCCCTATCTCGTTGAAATAGGTAAAAACCTCGTGTTCATTTGATATATCCGTCATCAAAAACGCTCACCTAAATATATTATTTAATATTAAACTATTTAATGTTAAAGTATATTCGTAATTGCAAGAATATGACACCAGACAAGTTAAAAGAGGAGCACGCAATGAAATACATATTATGGTTGGTTGGAATAGTCCTGGGCCTTGCGCTCGCCTTTGGCGGATTACAGTATGTCGCATCCGAGCGAATTGAAGTGGTTCAGCTACACACCGTTGATGAGACGGGTGAAGATGTTGTGACGCGGCTCTGGGTGGTAGACCACGACGGGCATGCCTACCTCCGCGGAGAAACTGATTCCGGTTGGTTTAACCGCCTCCAGTCATCCGACATGATCACCCTGACCCGCGGCGAACAGACCGGTGATTTCAGTTACACATTGAAAAACGAGAACATCGACACCATCAATGAACTCATGCGGGAGAAATACACCTGGGGAGACCAGGTTATCGAATTCGCCCTCGGCAGCCGGGCTGAGTCCAACGCCATCGAGCTAACACCAGAAAGCAGCTAACCAACCAAAGGAAACTTAATGGGGACGCAGCTCATTATTTAATGGGGACGCAGCACTTTTTTGATTCAATTAATCAGCTGCGTCCCCTTTTACGGACCCCATTAGATAATGTGCTGCGTCCCCTTTTATTTTGCCTTTGTATGCCTTTAGCGAATGATGACGGGCAGTTCAGAGTAGCCTTTTACGAAGTTGGAATTGACCATCTGGGCCTTACCGACCAGTTCGATGTTGTCGAATCGGGTCATGATCTCTTCCCAGAGGACGCGTAACTGCATCTCTGCCAGACGGTTACCCATGCAGCGATGGATACCGAACCCAAATGACAAATGCCGGCGGGCGTTCTTGCGATCAATCAGGAATTTGTCCGCATCTTCAATGGAGCTGCTGTCCCGATTCCCAGAGACATACCACATCAGCAGTTTGTCACCCTCTTTGATATTCTGACCAGCCAGTACCGAATCCTTCGCGGCGGTTCTTCGCATATAGGCCAGCGGTGTCTGGTAACGGATGATTTCAGGCACCATATTGGGTATCAGCCCTGGGTTATCCCGCAACTTTTGGTATTCAGCAGGGTTGTCATTCAGGAATTTAACACCGCCGGAGATTGAGTTTCGCGTCGTATCATTACCACCAACGATCAGCAGCACCAGATTACCGAGATACTCAACCGGATCCATGTTCTTGGTAGATTCACCATGCGCCAGCATCGAGATCAGGTCACCGCGGGGTGGCTCGTTAACTCTTTCGTTCCATAGCCCGGTGAAATATTCGAGACACTCAAACAATTCTGCGCGCCGCTGATCCTCACTCTCGATAATGCCGGATTGCTCATCGGCGGTGGCCACATCTGACCAACGGGTTAACTTCCTTCTGTCTTCAAACGGAAAATCAAACAGCGTTGCCAGCATCTGGGTTGTTAACTCTATGGACACCAGATCCACCCAGTTAAATTCTTCACCCCGCGGCAATGAATCAAGAATTGTACAGACACGCTCGCGAATAGTGGATTCCATTTTCGCGAGGTTAGAAGGCTGGACCACACCACTCACTTCCTTGCGCTGTCGATCGTGCTTGGGAGGGTCCATCGCGATAAACATCGGCAGCGGAAACTCTTCGTCCTGGTCCGTCGCGACAATCGACCCATCAGATGAGAAGCAATCATGATTGGTATCTACCGCCATGATGTCCTCGTAACGCGTTACGTTCCAAAAGGACCCGACTTCTTCATGGTCTTTTTGTAGATGGACGGGCGATTCTCTGCGGAGCCGCTCAAAAACTTTTACGTGGTAATCGTTATGAAACAATTGCGGGTTCATCAGATCCAGTTGATCCAGGGGGATCAAATCCGGATCCCTGGACATCCATTCCGTTTCGGTTGCTTCACTCATTCCACGTTTCTCCTTTTGGTTCTGTCCAGTTTACCGATTTGACGCTTGTTTTCTCGATCATTCGGTCAATCGAGCGTTCTGGACTTTAAACGGTGCGCTTCGCTAATGACGTACTGATGCACAGCATTCGCATCTTCCTTCGTCAGAGAACTCGCGAAGCTCACCATGCCGCGATCCTCCAGGATGCCGCCGAGGACGATATCCTCAAAGACAATATGCTTTCCAGGCGCCATGTATCTCAGGTCAGGCAAAACACCGCCGGAACGTACGCCAGGTCCATGACAGACACCACAATACTTGTGGTACATAAATTTTCCGTGAGAAATTTCATCATCAGTCGCATCGACCGGTGGCGGTTCAGGTAAGACCGCCGCAACATCCATCACTGGTGGCAGTTCCATCTCGCCGTCCAGTTTGTACGTTAGTATTCGGCCGCGCGGCTTTAACTTATAACCTTCCGCCGCCGCCGCCGTCAGGGCAAAAGCACCACCCCAGCCAGCCACAACAGTCACGTATTGTTCGCCGTCGATCTCATAGGAGATCGGTGGTGCGATCACACCCGTTTGCGCAGGTGTGGACCACAATTCTTCACCGGTATCCGCTCGATAGGCGACGAACTGGCCACTGGAGTTTCCCTGGAAAATCAGGTTACCGTGGGTAGACAACATGCCGCCATTCCACGTACCTGCATGCTGGATCCGCCAAACTTCCTTCTGCGCAACCGGGTCCCAGGCGGAGACAAATCCCCGTAGCAGGCCATCGACCTTGTCATCAACCCCCTTGTCACCGGTGGGCATCCCCAGGCGCCAGTCATTGGCGAGATTCCATTTACCCTCTTCATAATTGAACTGGGGTTCGTTGCCATAGGCAAAAGGCATATCCAGGGCCGGGATATAGACATACCCCGTATCGGGGCTGTAGGACATTGGATGCCAATTGTGGCCACCAAGCGGACCGGGCTTGTGGTACGCCGCTTCGATCTCTTCTGCTGTCATCGCATCCAGCGCCGCTACCTGTTCCTCCAGGGGTAAATCAACCAGCGGGTTCGTCACCTGGTAACGTGCATTGTCCGTTTCAACAGGCCTGCCCGATTCGGGATCAACATGAGTTGCCCAGGTCATGGGTATATATTTTTTTGCTGAGATGAACTCGCCTGTCACCCGATCAAGCACATAGAAGAAACCATTCTTCGGAGCCTGCATGATCACTTTCCTGACTTCGCCACTGATCTCCAGCTCAGCGAGGATCATGTGCTGTGTCGCGGTGTAGTCCCAGGTATCCCCGGGTGTGGTCTGGTAATGCCAGATGTATTCACCCGTATCAGGATTAAGCGCAACAACCGACGACAGGAACAGATTGTCCCCACCACCCGGGCTCCTGATATTCTGGTTCCAGGGTGATCCGTTACCCACCCCTATATAGAGGTAGTTCAATTCAGGGTCATAGGCCATGGAATCCCAGACGGTTCCGCCACCACCCATTGTCCACCAGCGACCGGTCCAGGTTTTTGCAGCATCTTCCATCGTGGATGATTCAAATGGCTCATCAGGATTGCCCGGCACGGTGTAAAAACGCCAGGCCTGTTTACCCGTCTCAGTATCATATGCAGTCACATACCCGCGGACACCATACTCGGCTCCGCCGTTACCAATGATCACCTTGTCATTGATAATTCTGGGCGCACCCGTAATTGTGTATGGCTTGGTCTTGTCTATCGTGTTGACGTCCCAGGCAACTTCGCCGGTGGCAGCGTCAAGCGCGATCAGTCGCCCATCAATCGTTCCAACATAGACTCGCCCTTTCCAGACGGAAACTCCCCGGTTGACCACATCGCAGCAGGCATTGACGCCCCAGGCCTTCGGAACCTCCGGGTCGAACTGCCATATCAGCTCACCTGTTCGTGCGTCATTGGCGAAGACAACACTCCAGGAGCCAGAGGTATACATGATGCCATCAACGACAATCGGTGACGCTTCCAGCCCACGGTCTGTCCCCGTGTCAAAATACCAGGCAAGACCAAGGTCATCTACGTTATCTGACGTTATCTGGTTGAGGGGACTGAAGCGCTGTTCATCATATGTTCGCCCGTGGGCAAGCCAGTTGCCGGGTTCATCGTCCGCATTGACGATGCGCTCACCATCAAGATCCACCGTGGCATCGGTTATCCATGCCGCAGGGTCAACGGAGGCCTGTTCCTGATTTACTTCGGGATCATTATCTGACCGTTCCTGATTAAGCAGCCATGCACCAAGAATGACGATTAACCCGGTTACTATCGCAATTACAATTCTCATCCAATATCCCTTAAGCCCAGTTGGTCGTTATGACAATAGCTGGATGCTACGCCAGCCTGCTGATCGGGGCAAACTCAAGTAACCGGGCTGATTGAGCAGGTTTGGAGCTCCTCATCGAACGTAATAAAGGCCTTGCCTCCGCTGAGCTGCTGCCTCACCTGTCGGCATTTATCCTCGAGGGATACCTCGGAACCACCATATTCCGTCCCCTCTCGAGTGACGAATTCCTCGATAATCCCCATCAGGGCATCTTCTGAGAGTTCATCCCATGGTATTTTAAGGTCAGACAAGTTAGCAGCCACTTAGCATCAGGTGAAACTCATGGTATATACTGTATTCGATTCAAGGAAGAAGTTGTCGTAAATGAGTGAGCACCTTGCAAATCTCCTGATTATCGAAGACGAACCAATCACACGTAGCCAGCTCACGTCGCACTTCGAGAAAGAGGGATACGCTGTCACGGGCAGCGCAAACGCCGAAGGCGTCCTTGAGCGGATCAGCGACGGCGATATCGACGTGTGCCTGATTGACATCAATTTACCGGGAAAGGATGGACTAACGCTAACGCGGGAGCTTCGTGCCACGTCAGACGTCGGCATCATCCTGGTGACAGGAAAGGACGACCCGGTTGATCGAATCGTGGGCCTCGAAAGTGGCGCAGACGACTATGTCACCAAACCTTTTGACCCTAGAGAGTTGCTGTCACGGGTGAAGAATCTTCTCTGGCGAGTTCAGGCACAGGAGAAGCAGAAAGAGAAAGGTTTTAAACGGAGATTCGAGGGCTGGACACTGGACCTAAATAAGAGGGAACTTTCGACCCCCGACGGTGAGCTGCAGGCTTTATCCGCCGGAGAGTTCCATCTGGTACTGGCATTAATAGAGAATGCCGGCGAGGTCATGACCCGCGACCAACTCATGAATCGAATTCGGAACCGGGAATGGTACCCGGACGATCGCTATATTGACGTACTCGTTGGACAGGTAAGAAGAAAATTCAGAGAGTACGATCACGACACGACGTTCATAAGCACGATCCATGGCACCGGTTATTTATTCGCACCTACCGTAACCTAGGTAGTATCCGTCTGAAAGCCGGAATCTGACCCAGGACATTGCGACATTATGACCTTGTTAGGTCAAAAACTATCACCTGATGGGAAATCGCCACCGCGGCCTAAGCTCCCAGGACAGGAACTAGCAACCGAGCCAATATGATATCTGTTCCGGGATACAAGCAGCTTCAGCTAGTCCACCAGGGACTGCACAACCTTGTCTATAGCGGCACGCGAACCAAAGATGGGACAAAGGTTATTCTGAGGCAACTCAGACCCGAAATCGCCACCCCACAACTTGTTTCCAGACACCAGCGTGAATTCGAACTGCTGTCACAAATTCAGTCTGACCACGTCGTCAAGCCTATCGAACTGATAGACAGAGATGACTCCCCGATACTCGTTACGGAGGAGGCAACTGGCAAGCCACTCATTTCGATTATCCAGGATAACGACATCAATATTGTCGAGAGCGCGAGGGTCGCCTGCCTTATTGCCATGGCAATCGACGATCTGCACCGGGAAAACATCATCCATCGAGACATCAATCCGGCCAATATCGTCTACGACGCAGAAAAGTCAAAAATAAAGCTCTTCGATTTTGGCATCTCGACCTCCGCCTCAATTAGTCTGTTTAAACCGGAAGTGAACAGAACACTTGAGGGAACGCTGTCTTATCTCTCGCCGGAACAAACCGGCCGGATGAATCGATCCGTAGATTTTCGTTCTGACTTCTATTCCCTTGGCGTCACGCTCTATCAGATGATCACCGGTCGTCTGCCTTTCAACAGCGAAGACAGCCTGGAGCTGGTCTACCAGCATATGACACACACGCCGGCACCTCCGGAGAGTATCAATCCGGCTGTGCCAAAGGCTTTGTCGAAGATTACACTGAAGCTGCTTGCGAAGATGCCAGAGGACAGGTACCAGAGCGAATTCGCCATCACCGCAGATCTGGAGCGCTTTCTGGAGCTTGTAGGTGAAAACCCTGATGATGAACTCGACTTCGACGTCGCTCTGGATGACATCTCTGAGCAGCTGAATATTCCGGAACGCCTTCTGGAACGCGACACTCACCTGGTTCAACTCCTTACGATGTTGGACCGCACAGCCAAGGGAGAATCGGGCGCTGTTATATGTATTGGCGAAACCGGCATTGGTAAAAGTTCACTTATCCGGGAGCTTGAAAGAGAAGTGATCACCCGGGGAGGCTTCCTCGCAAAAGGTACCCACAATCCAATCACCAAGGAGATTCCCTATAGCGCAATTTCTTCTGCACTGAACGAACTTATCAAACAACTACTGAGCCAGCCGGATTTTCCTGAGCGCAGGGAAGCAATCCAAAAGAAACTGGCTGGCCTGGAAGAGCCCTTGTCTTCGCTCGCGCCCGACCTCGCCCGCGTCATTGATTACAAACCAACCAACAGGAAGCTTCCGGCCACCGAAGCAAAACCAAGGCTGCTTCGTGGGATTATTGCGCTCTTCAGCGCTATATGTGATGGCAAGACACCCCTGATCGTCAGCCTGGATAACCTGCAGTGGATTGACAGCGCATCAATCGATCTTTTTGATGACCTGTTTGGCAGGGACCAGCTTCCATTTGTCATGTTCCTTGGCGCCTACCGTTCTTTTGCGCTGGAAAAAAGTGACCCTTCCCGAATACAGATCCAGAAACTTCTGGAGAGATCTCCATCGCTACAGCTATTGCGCCTGAACAACCTGTCCCTTAGCGGCGTCAATCGACTTATCTCAGAAAGCCTGTTCAGATCCGAAGAAGAAACCACCGAGTTTGCAAAACTGGTCCTGGATAAAACGAGTGGCAACCCGCTGTCAACGAAAGAATTCCTTAACCGGATCTTTGAGAAAGGTTTTCTTCGGTTCGACCGGACACACCGGGAATGGACCTGGGATATTCCTCAAATTACCAGCGAACCACCCTCCGACAATGTCAGTCTGACCCTGATGTATCAGCTGGAGAATCTCGATTCAACGACGATCAAACTTCTGAAGAATGCTGCCTGTATTGGCATGGAGTTCGACCTTGAGTTACTACAGACGGTGTCCGGCCTCTCGTTCACCGAAACGTCGAGTCAATTGTCGCTGGCCATCCAGCAAGGATATCTTTTGCAGGTTCCGAACCTGCAACTCAGGGATAAGCGTGTCATCTTTCGGTTCGCCCACGAGCGGATTCAGCAGACAGCTTATGAGTTGATAGATCCAAAAGAACGAAGACAGACCCACGCCGGCATCGGCCAGGCGATTCTGCAGGCCTCTCGCGGCAATCCGGATGACAGAATCTTTGATATCGTCAATCAGCTAAATAGCAGCTATGAGGTGCCCGACAATAGCCAGATTGATCAGCTGCAGCTGGCAGAACTGAACATAACAGCGGGGCACAAGGCAAAAAGCGCAGCCGCGTTCCAGCAGGCATTTAAATACTTCCGGACGGCCATCGCACTGCTCGGACAAAATGCCTGGGTTCAATATGACCGTAGTCTGGAAATGCACCTCGAGGCGGCCAGCACTGCTTACCTGTGCGGCGATGAGGGCCAGCTGGAAAGACTCATCGACACCATCCTGGAACATGCTCGATCGCCGATGGATATCGCGAGAGCATTCGAGATCAAGATCCGGTCTCTTATTGCTGCCTATCGACCTCAGGAGGCCATAGAAACCGCGCTCACTGCCCTCGCGACTTTGGACATGAAAGTATCCCGCCCCGCAAGCATCAGAACTTTTCTGACGACGACCAAAGTGCTTATTTATTCCTGGCGACTTTCCAGGCGAAATAAAATCGAGCTACCGGTCATGACAAGCGAGAAACATCTCGCGGCCATGAAGCTTCTGCTGATACTCAGTCACTCAGCGTACATTGCCGGTGACCCCAGAACATCCAGATATATACTTGAGATGGCGCACCTGTCACTCAAGCATGGACTGTCTCCGGAGTCTTCATTCGCTTTCCCTGCACTCGGATCTGTTTTCATTACCTACTTAGGGACCATTGAGTTCGGATACCGCCTGGGCCAGATGGCGCTGGCGAACCTGCCCGACGACGACAAAAAGTTGCATTGCCGAACTATCACCCTGGCCTACAACTTCAATCTCAGCTGGAAGGATCACCTTGAGAGTACGCTGGAACCTCTCACCAGGGCACACCAGATTGGTGTGGAGAATGAAGATGTGGAGTATGCGGTAATCGCATCAATGGCTGCTTCTGCGAACGCATTTGTGCTCGGTCATGATCTGAACAGCATCGAAAAAAAACTGGTGGAGAGAATTGCCGAAGCCAAACGCCATCAGCAGATCCCAATGTACTACCTGGGTTCCATTTATTTGCAGGCGACTCGAAACCTGACGAACAACGTGAGTGCTCCCTGGCTATTGGAGGGCGATACTTTCAGCGAGAATGAACTAATCCAGTTCCAGGAACTGAAAGTTGATGACACTGCATTGGCAAATCTTTTCCTCACTAAACTGTATCTCGCTTTTTTGTTTGGACGAATGGACCACGCATTACCATTCGCAAACCTGGTAATACGACACATCAGTGCGATTCAGGCGACACCGGCCATTCCCTTTTTCAGAACTTTCGAGACCCTCGCCTGTATCAACTCACTCAATGACGCAACGCCTATCGAAAAGATAGCCCTGCAACTACGTATATGGCGTAACAGGAGAGTGCTCCGAAAATGGGCCCATCACTCCCCGGCAAATATTCGCCACCGCCTCCATCTG
>JABBBA010000063.1:0-215 GCA_018607685.1 K189A clade bacterium
TCTGCCTTATTACTGGACCTGGGTTGATACTGCGACGAACCCCGGCTATGTCGACATTGCAGAGAAAGGGACGAAGGTAGAGATAGATATCGCGTTGAGCTCAACCTATACCGGCGGACCCAATCGTACAGACTGCGTTGCCAATGCCTCGGCCCCGAACGTATGTACCTACACAGAGGAGCTGCAGAATTTTGCAAACTGGTACAGCTATTATC
>JABBBA010000063.1:225-7657 GCA_018607685.1 K189A clade bacterium
GTCTATATCTACCCTACTATTGGACCTGGGTTGATTCCGCGACAAATCCAAACTATGTCGACATTGCAGAGAAGGGGACGAAGGTAGAGATCCTTTCGGGCTCAACCTATACCGGCGGACCCGATCGTGCAGACTGTGTTGATACGAACGCATGTACCTACACAGAGGAGCTGCAGAATTTTGCAAACTGGTACAGCTATTATCGAACTAGAGGACTCACCTCGAAAGGTGGGCTGGGCGCTGTAATAGCTGCTCATGATGATCTGCGCGTAGGTCTCGCTGAATTTAACGGCCAGAGCAATGTCATCGGCGTCGATCAGCTGAATGAAAGTCCGATTACAGGTCACAAGGCTGATTTACTTGAAACGCTTTACGCGGTCGGTGACAGTTCAGGTAATAACAATATGCGAACTGCGCTTCAGCGCACAGGGAATTACTTTGCCTGTAGCAGTGCTACGTCGGTGGGTAACTCGATTGTCACGCCAGCCGGTGCTGCGCCAGGAGATGCCAATTGCCCGATCCTCGCCGCGCCTATCGGTAACTGTCAGCACAACTTCGCTTTGGTTGTCTCCGCCGGATTCTGGGGGGGTACCTCTCCGAAGGAAGAAGCGGATAGCGACAATGACACGGAGTTTGATGGTGGTAAGTACTCGAGTACGGCTGAAAATACGCTCGCTGATGTAGCGATGTATTTTTACGAGAACGATTTGCAACCTTCATTGCTAGATGAAGTGCCAACTGCGCAGCGCGATTTTGACGGCGTGCCGGAAGCCGATTGGGACAATGCCTTTGGTGGGGCAGATGGTCTTATTGAGACGATGCACCAGAATTTGCGTACCTACATCATTGGATTCGGGGCGCAGGGAGATACGTTATCGGATGTATATACCTTCGATGACCTGGTGGGCGAGCCTCCTGCGACTGCGCTTACCTGGGGAGATCCCACTTCCAATGACACGGAGAAACTGAATGACCTGGTGCATGCCGCACTGAACGGTCGGGGTGCCTATCTCGATGCGGGTAATCCGACGGATCTAAATACTGCACTAGAAGCGGCCTTCAGTGAGTTCTCGACCTTCGTTGGTACCGCAACAGCGGTGTCATCGAACGCAGAGGAAATTCTTGTGGGATCAGTCATTTATCGTGCTTCCTACAACGTTTCAGACGGTAGCGGCCAATTGGTCGCGCAGGATATTACGCTTACCGCTGACGGGCTCGTTGAATTGGGTGCAGAAGCCTGGAGCGCTGCAGAAGAACTCGACAGTGTGACATTCGACGACCGGGTGGTGATTACCTTTGACCCTGATAACTATCAGGGTGTGCCATTCCGGTATGCCAACCTTACCTATGAACAGGTCACTGAGCTGGCTGATGCAACAACTTGTACCCAGGCAGAGTTTGATGGTGCAGGCTGTAGTGCCCCGTTTGTGACTGAGGTGACGAACCATATCAACTGGTTCCGAGGTGATGCCACGAATGAGCGTCCTGCGGGTAATCTGCGTGAACGGCCTGAAACAGAAGGAAAAATTGGCGACATCGTTAACTCGACCCCAACCTTCTATGGACCTCCGGGAAGAACGCGTCGAAACGGACTTACGTACCCACAAACGTTGGGTAAAACTTACGCTGAGTTCTCAGCAGCCTACACCGACCGGGAGGGCATTGTTTATCTGGCGGCGAACGATGGGATGCTGCACGCGATAAATGGGGCCACAGGTGAATCAGAATTCGCGTTCATTCCGAACTCCGCGATTACTGGTACCTATAACAATAAGATCAAGGGCCTTCTGGATTTCAACTACTCTCACGAGTATGTCAATGACCTTTCGCCCACGATTGAAGATGTGTTCATCGACACGACAGGTCTGCAGTCGAGTATTAACCGAGGATGGACAACGATGCTTCTTGGTGGACTCGGCGCAGGCGGCAAAGGAATGTACGCGCTGGATATTACAGACCCCGTTCCAGATCCTTCCGGGCTGACTGAAGGCGCGACGGTTGATATTGCCAATATGGTGCTTTGGGAATTCACCGACGAAGATGACACTTACCCGACGTGTGAGCGAGCGGTAGACGGCTGTGTTCTTGATCAGGCGCTTGTCGATGGCATGGGTGATCAGCTAGTTGACACATCTGTCTCGCCAACCGAGCCTTACCGCGATCTTGGATTTTCCTTGAGTGTACCTACCATAGCGATGAGCAATCTTGAGCAGGATGGTGAGCAGGAATGGGTTGCGATGTTTGGAAACGGTTTCAACTCAAGCGCGGGGCGAGCGAAATTGTATGTGCTGCGGATTGAACGAGGCATTGACGGTGAATGGTGCCACGCGGATCAGGTATTCGACGGTAATGAGAACACGGACACGCCAGGATGGAGCAATTCTGCGGCGAATAAGGTCTGTCCTGATGGAGATGACTTTGTGAAAATCGAAGCATCGGGACCGTTTCTGTCGTTTGATTTTGATAGCGATGGTGTCTATGAACCTCTCGACGGTGATAAAATCAGTGCTAATGGCTTAGGAACACCAAGAGGTATCGATATCGATCGTAATGGCACGCTCGACTATGCATACGCGGGTGATCGGGCAGGCAATTTGTACCGCTTTGACTTAACGTCTGATGATCAAACTGAATGGGATGCTGAAGTCATCTTCCAGGCGAAGTATTCCGAAGTTACCACTGGCCTCGACGTCAATGGCGATGGCGATCAAACTGATGTGTTCGTTCAGCCTATTACTACTCGACCCTTTGCGGTTGTTCACCCTACGGCCTCATCAGGGGCGGATTGCGATCCTGACCCGATTGCTGTTACCGGTTGTGGTGGATTTATCATCATCTTTGCGACAGGAAGCTATGTCTATGATGGGGATGGTACGAGCGATGAAATTCAGTCGGTCTATGGTGTTTGGGAAAGATTCCAGACAGGTGCCGCAACATTGGTAACAAAAGATGATTTGCAAGCGCAGCAAATATTTTTCACCGATGCATCGGAGCTCTTTAGAACTTTAACCAGTGAAGAGGTTGACTACAGTATCCAGGCTGATGGCTCGTCACCTGAGCGTGGCTACTACTTTGACTTTGATAGTCAGGGGTACACCAATACGTTAGACATACCGTTCGCGGGTGAAAAGGCTATTCGTAACATCCAGGCATTTGCTGGAGCGGTATTCGTGAACAGTGTTA
Source organism: K189A clade bacterium (assembly GCA_018607685.1). Classification (GTDB taxonomy): domain Bacteria; phylum Pseudomonadota; class Gammaproteobacteria; order Pseudomonadales; family Azotimanducaceae; genus UBA9659. Next base: position 3,409 of record JABBBA010000063.1, read on the forward strand.
TTCCCAAGGAGGCAACCAGTTGCACAAATGAAGCAGGTGGTGCCCAAAACGCGTTCTGTCCGGATACAGGAGGACTTGAATGTACTGGAGGCGCGCCGATTTTTGATGTGAATAATGATGGCGTGTTTGACAGCAGTGACCTTACGGATGGCGTAGTACCCGCGAGTTTGATTATTGAAGATGGTGTGCCAACTGACTCGACCTTCATTGGCAGAAGTCGATTGACACAGCTAAGTGATCAAAGCTTCCAGGCAACGCTGGTAAATCCGGCGACAACAGATAGCACCGGTAGGCTGTCCTGGGAACAACTGGAATACATCAGATAGGAGAAGGACTATGAGATATATCAACAAGCTGATCCTTTTGATGTTGGTCACTTTCCCGACCGGGGTAATGGCCGCGGAGGAGTGGGTTGAAAAAGAAGGCGTGGTTCGAGAAATCGATCTTGCTTCGAGGACGGCAATAATCAGTGGATTCCGCTACTACTTTGGTAGTTCCAGTGGATACCAAACGCCTGAAATAGAGTTGATTTACTATTCAACGGCCGTATTTGAAATGTTGGAAGTCGACATGAAGGTGCAGTTTCATTTCACTTCGGACAAACCCTGGAGGCGAATTCTTCGTCTTCGGCAATTGCCCAATGATGCCTGGCTAGATAACGACGAACTCCCTGATGCGATTCCGGTAACCGGCAGCAAGGGGACCTGAGCGGGTAAAGGCAATAGTCAGCAGCGCAAATGCTTGCCGTATCGATCTTCAATCAAACCGTCATTGTTTCGATCGACTGATTTTTTAACTCGTCCTTGAGTGTTTAATACAACCTGTCTGGAGAACAGAGGATTCTGCTCTCTAGAGCAGTAAACAAAATTGCCGTTTTGAAAGTTGGTAAACCCCTGGCTTGTCATCTGTAGATATTGTTTGTTTCTAAAGGCGCGCCATTTAAGGGTGCTTCCCTCGTGAGGGAAATCAAGCGTCGTGATGATGTGTTCTCCCTCGTTTAGCGTTTGATCGTTATTGGGGTCAGTAAAAATCATGACTCTTCCATGCCAGACCCCGCTGCATCGACGGTCATCCTGCGTGGGGCAGAGTGTCGTTAGTGACCCGTAGTCGACCGCCGAGATTCGGGTGATGTTAATGGCGCTTATGATCCAGTTGATTCCTGTGGCTGCCTTATTGCGTTCGATCAGTCGAAAAAATGCCGGTGCAGCGAGTTCGTACAAGATGGATAGGATCGCGAGTGATGCAATCAGGTCGACTAAAGTAAGTCCTTTAGCGTGGGTTTTCATTCTTCATCCCCCGGGTTTAGTGACAACTAACCTAAAGGATGTAAGGCGATAGATATTATAGTTTGTAGAGGTAACCGGTGTCGGAGTTCACCGAAGGCTTCGTGCGAAATTGGCTATTCCAGATCCAGTTTCTTGAGTTTGTAGCGCAGTGCTCGAAAAGTAATCCCTAATAACTTTGCTGCAGCAGTTTTGTTCCAGCGAGTCGCTTCCAGAGCATCAACGATAACGGTCTTTTCGATATTCTCCAGGTACGAGTCCAGCGACTCCTCATCCTCTGGTAGCGCTGATCCGGGTACTCTAACCACGGTCTCTTCTGGCGCCGGGGAATCCTCCTCATCATCAAATACTGGAGGGGTGACTCGCTCGACCGTCGTGGTCGTATGGGTCAGCTGCAGGTCATCGGGCTTAATGACATCGTCCTCACAAAGTGTGATGGCTCTTTCAAGGATATTCTCCAGCTCTCGAACATTCCCCGGAAAATGATACCGGCCCAGTTCGCTAATCGCATCGCTGCTTAGTTTGGGTTTGCTGATTTGGTAATCATCCGCAATCCTGCTGAGTAACTCTTCAGCAAGAATAGGAATGTCCCCTGCGCGTTCGCGAAGGCTGGGCACCCGAAGCTCAATGACATTAATCCGGTAGAAAAGGTCCTGTCTGAATGTCCCAACCTCAACCTCGGCTGCAAGGTCCTTGTGCGTTGCGCTCAAAATCCGCACATCGACTGCAATTTCCTGCTGTGAACCAATTGGCCTGATCGCCTTCTCTTGAATGCCGCGAAGCAATTTTACCTGCATGGGAAGCGGGAGGTCGGCTACTTCATCCAGGAAAAGTGTTCCGCCATTAGCCGCCTGGAATAGCCCTTCCTTGTCGGCGATCGCGCCGGTGAAACTTCCCCTGGTGTGACCAAAAAACTCACTTTCCATAAGCTCGCTGGGAATAGCGCCACAGTTGACTGGAATGAATGGGCCGTCTGGATGGGGTCCATTTTCGTGAATTGATCTTGCCACCAGCTCTTTACCGCTGCCGGACTCACCGCTGATATAGATAGGGGCCTGACTTCTCGCCAGTTTTGACACCTGCTTGCGCAGACTGACCATTGCGGATGTTTCACCCAGAAGGCTGGGCGAATCAATGTCGGTTTTGATGTCCAGGGGCTTCAGATTCAGCGCGGTGTCGACAAGACTTCGCAGGAGTTCAAGGTTGACTGGTTTGGAAACGAAATCGAATGCGCCTGCCTTCAATGCTTCAACTGCGGAATCCATACTGCCGTGTGCGGTGATCATCGCAACGGGTACGTGTGGATAGTTGTTATTGATATGTTGGACAAACTCAATACCGTTACCATCTGGCAGGTTCATATCCGTCAGGCAGAAGTCGAAGTCATGGTTTTGTAATAGCGCTTTGGCAGAGGTCACGTCTTTGGCGCTTTGTGTTTCGATGCCCATACGACCCAATGTGATCTCCAGAAGCTCACGGATGTCAGGTTCGTCATCGACAATAAGTGCGTTCTTCGTTGCCATTGGTTTTTATAGTTCCATGAAAGTTATCTTGAACGAACTTCCGCCTGTGCCTGCTCGATTGTAATGTAGTCGAGCATCATTCGCGGCACATAGTTCTTTTGACAAGTACAGACCGAGACCCGTTCCGGTCGTTTCTGTAGTGTAGAACGGTTCAAACAGGTTGGACACTAATTCCTCATCGACACCCTGTCCGTAATCAATGATTTCAAGGTATGGTAAGAGCGTTTGAGGATCTCTCCCGCCCTGTATCAGCAGGGTCAGTTCACCCGTTTTTTTCTTGCTGTATCTCAGGCCGTTTTGGCAAAGGTTTGTCATGATCTGTGATAAATGAAGTGGGTCTACTGTTACAACGGTATCCCTTGGTTGCAATAGTACCGTGATCTCGGGTTTCTCCTGCCCGCTGGCTTCGAACTCTGCGACGAAAGTTGACAGCCATTGGTCCAGCACAATCTTTTTCGGCTCCGCTGACTTTCTTCGCGACAGTTGCAGGACGTTCTCAATAACGTCATTCATCCTGACGCTGTGGTTTTGAATGATCTCACACAGGCGACCGTCGCCTTTGTCCAGGTTTTCGGATTCTCCTAATAACTGAGCCGCATGGCTAATGGCGCCGAGCGGGTTTCGGATTTCATGGGCAATGCTGGCGGAAAGTCGGCCGAGGGAGGCCAGTTTGAGTTGTTGAGCCTGTCTCTGAACTTCAGTGCTGTCCTCAAGAAAGATAAGCGTATCGGCCTCGGGTGAGGGGGTATGCAGTTCTGAAAATGTTGCAACAAGTTCCTGGCCTGTGGCGGCAACGGTAAATGTTACCTCGCCGTGCGATGGGTCATCCCGCCAGCGCGCAACGGCATTCAGTAGGTTATCGGGAACACTTTCGACAACAGGGGCTGATTGACTGGGCGTCGAAAGAAATCTCTCGGCGGCCTGATTCATTAATCTCGGTTCACTATTGTTCGTCAACACCACAACGCCGGTTCGCATACCACCGATGACCCGTTCATTGATTTGTTCCAGGGTATAGACCTCGGTCTGTCGATTATGTAGCTGGCGTGACAGGGACTGGAACAGAATGTTGGTTACAAAATAGACGATTCCCAGAAGTCCGGCCTGGAAGAAGCTTTGAACATCATTTTCGTTAAGAAAGAAGAGATAGAACTCGCCATAGATAGTCAGGATAAAGGCGATCGCGGGAAGAACGGTCGATATCCGGCCGTAAACCATGCCCCCGGCAAAAGCGAGGGTAAAGAACAGGAAGTTACCCAGCCCGGAACTGACCCCTCCGCTGGCAGACATTAAAAGCGTCAAAGCGATGATGTCCCCGACGATCACAATGATGGCGGTGGTGGGTCTTGATAGGAAGTTAATGCTGACAAACAGCGTCGCGATGCCGAGCGCAACGTTAATAATGATGTAGCTGATGATGGTGGTCTGGAAAAGCTCCGGGTC
>JABBBA010000063.1:7667-10145 GCA_018607685.1 K189A clade bacterium
GAAACAGGAAAAGGAACGAGATTAGAACGCGGTAGTAATTGTAGACGCGAAATATTGTAGCCCGTTGAGTTTTTTGCTGTTCTTCCAGGAATGATTGGTCGAACTGTTTCACGGTCCGGTGCTAGCCCAGGAGTCCAAAAGTCACGACATTCAGCCAGCCACGCTTGCCGTTCTTTTTAAATTCCCCCTGCTTGTCTATAGACCGGTGCCCCGGATAGTTGCTATTGAGTACCATTCGGGCTTGCTCGGCCAAATCGGTCATTTCCAGCAATTGGTAGGCCTCTACCATTATTGCCAGTGCATCAGGTACCGACGCGGATTCCTGAAAATTTTCAAATACATAACGTCCGCGGTTCGCCGCAGCGACATAGGCGCCACGCCTGATGTAATAGCGAGCTACATGTATTTCGGCTGCGGCAAGCAGGTTACGCAGGTATTTCATTCTTTCCTGGGCGTCCGGAGCATACTCGCTGTTCGGAAATCGTCGGATTAGCTGGGAGAAATCCTGGAAGGATTCCCTCGCGGCACCTGGGTCACGAGTAGACGGATCCATCGGGATGATGTTGGACAGAAAGTTTTGATCCTGCTCAAAGGACACCATGCCCTTGAGGTAATAAGCATAATCAACGTTGGGGTGGCTGGGATGAAGTCGGATAAAGCGATCTGCAGCGGAACGAGCGGCTTCAGGCTGTATGCTCTTATAATAGGCAAATACAATTTCAAGCTGCGCCTGTTCTGCATACCGGCCAAAAGGAAAGCGGGATTCCAATAGCTGGAGCTTTTGGATGGCGCCCGAATAGTTGCCGGCTCTGAGGCTTTCCTGCGCAGAGGTGTAATAAGCCAGTTCAGTCGCTTCCAGATCAACCTCAGGCTCGTCTTTTGAACAACCGTAAAGAAGAAATAGTACTGTAAGAAGTATGTTCAGACGTTGCATTAGGAGATTCTAAGTGCTTGAAAACCGGACAATTAAACCATAGTCTCTACGCAAACCCAACTCGTGATGCTTTGTGTCTCTCCGTATTAACCACGAATTCCAGATTCCAAGTGCCTACACATTGCAGCGAATCGACCAGGCGATTGCCTCCTTGTTGCCGCAATACTCCCGGGCGAGACTTCAACGATGGATTCGCGAGGGGCTATTGACGGTTGATGGAAGGACGGTAAAACAGAAAGATAAGGTCGTCGGTGGTGAAAAAATTGTTGTGTCAGTTGAAGAAGATGCTCAATCGGACCGAGCTGAGAGTATACCGTTGCTCGTTGTTTATGAGGATGAACATCTGCTGGTTGTTGATAAACCTGCAGGGCTTGTTGTTCATCCGGGGGCTGGAAACCCTACGGGAACGTTACTCAATGCCCTGTTGAACCATGATTCCGGGCTAGAAAGTATCCCGCGAGCAGGGATAGTTCACCGCCTGGATAAAGACACGAGTGGTTTAATGGTGGTCGCAAAAACCTTCGAAGCACAAAACTACCTGGTTCAGGAGATTCAGGCGAGGCGTGTAACAAGGATTTACGACGCGCTTGTTTATGGCGTTATGACTCGGCGCGAAGGTACGGTGGAGGGTGCCATTGGTCGACATCCCGTACACAGAAAGAAGATGGCTATCCGTAAGGATGGCAAACCCGCCAGGACTCACTACCGCATACTTGAACAATTTGAAGAACATACAAGGGTCGAGTGCAAGTTGGATACGGGCAGAACTCACCAGATTCGTGTGCATATGCAGTCGCTGGGTTATCCGCTGATAGGCGATAAAACTTATGGTGGTAGCTATAGACGACCAAAATCAGGTGATGCGTGGATTGAAGATGCGCTTAAGGATTTTCAACGGCAGGCTTTGCATGCCAAGAAGCTGGCGCTCAAGCATCCGATAACAGACCGGCTCCTTTCCTGGACAGCCGACCCACCTCCAGACTTCGATGAGCTGTTAGAACTTCTCCGTGGTTGAGTATCTGGTGCCTGACTGGCCGGCACCAATGAATGTGAGGTGTTTGTTTTCACTCCGGCGCGGAGGGGTCGGCGTATTGCCGTTTGATTCCGCTAATCTGGCGCTTCACGTCGGTGATGATACCGATACAGTCCTGAAGAACAGGGCTTCCCTAAATTGTCCTGTTGATCCTGTTTGGCTGGATCAAATTCATTCTGACATTGTTCTTGATGCGGATTCAGAGAACCTGAGTCTTCAGGCTGATGCCTGTGTGACAAGAACGCCGGGTAGGGTGCTTGCCGTGATGGTTGCCGACTGCCTGCCGATCTTGATGACCTCAGAAAAAGGAGACGTTGCAGCTGTTATTCATGCGGGCTGGCGGGGTCTGGCTAAAGGTATTATTGAAGCAACCGTTGCCAGGTTAGACGGCCAGAAATTGATGGCCTGGCTCGGGCCTGCGATTGGGCCGTGTCACTATAAGGTCGGGTCAGATGTTAGGGATTGCTTCGATGGGACAGGGTTTTCTTCGACCGGTTCTTTTGATGATGAA
>JABBBA010000159.1 GCA_018607685.1 K189A clade bacterium
ATTGTGTAGCCATAACAACCTCAAGGTTTTCGATTTCAAAAACAGGGTTTAACCGTTGGGCCGGTACGGGTGCATCGGTAAGTGGCAGCAATGGAACGACAACGCGCGTATTTAGTCCACCGAGCAGGTCGGTCTGGACATCCAGCAGGAAGCCCCGGGCCGTCGTCATGAACGCTGGTATTCCTGATATTGCGCAGATTAGAACGTTAATTTGGCAATGCCAACCTTAGGCAGATAGTCTCTCAAAATCCAGCTTCTTCAGTTTGTTCAATCTTGTGGTAAAGGTCATAGTGCGACTGCATGTTCAACCAGCTCTGAGCGGAGCCACCAAGAACCTTTGATAATCGGATGGCCATTTCAGGACTGATGTTGCTTTGTTCGTTTACTAATCTATTGAAGGTCGGACGCGCAACACCCAACCTCCTGGCTATTTCGCTACGTGAAATCTTGTCAGAATAAGGGTCCAGGTAGACCGATCGAATAAATTCACCTGGATGGGGCGGATTGTGCTGTCTCATTAGTGATAATCCTCGTAGTTAACAATGTAGGCATCGCCGTCTTTAAACCTGAAAGTGACTCTCCAGTTGCCACTGATTTTAATCGACCAAACACAGGCTCTCCGGCCTTTTAGCTGATGCAAATTCCAACCTGGTTTGTCCATATCATCGACTTCAGTTGAAGCATCAAGCATCGCGAGTTGCATTCTTAGTTTACTGCTGTGATTAGCCTGGATTCCTCGGGTAGAACCGTTGGTAAAAAACTTCTCCAATCCCTTGTGTTTGAAGTCCTTGATCATGAAGGGAGTGTAACGCATAACGCAACACGCATCAATGAGAGGAGCTTTCTTGGTTCCAGCGAATCGTGTCGTGGTGCGTTGTTCGTTACCAGGGGTGAATTCATTCGTCGGGTGATAGGTTCCGTGTGCCTGTACGCCAGATAAAAAAAGCATCTCAGACCATCTACAGCCAAGTTACTTGAGGTTACCCCTGTAGATTGCCTGCATTGAGCTTGCTAGCGCTGCGGCATTATCCTTAAGCCAATCGATCTGCTTCTGGTATCTGACGGCAGCTTCTATTCCAGCTTCCGCTGACCTTGATACGTTAATACCAAGCGCTTTTGCTTCATGCAGCAACTCACTGTCGAGAGACAGGTTAGTTGGTTTCCTATGCGGTTTTACCTTTTGCCTGGTTTGCATTCTGACCGCCTTGGTTAAAGAATGTGGTTTATTATGTGCATAAAATATGCGCATTAATTAGTGGGCATTACTCTCCTGGCCATGTGAAGCAAGTCCCGGCTCCAAGTCACATAGAATGGCACTATTGGTGTATCGGTTGATTAGGGTTGTGCTTAAATTTGTGTGGGTAGGTTTCCTCGAAATATGAAAGCCTTTCCACAGTGCCTGGTGACCTGGCTTTCAGACAATAGGTTGCGCGATATTTCCCGGTTGAAATCACAGCCAGTACCTGATGATGTAGATTACCCATCCAAGGCAGGACGCTGTACATATTAATGTAATACATTATAATAATCGAAGTGTTTCATTATCGAAGAGGTTCGGATGAGTCGGATAATTTCGCTGGTCGCAGTTGTGGTCGTCGCGTTCGTGGCAGTAACGGCAATTTCCCTGCCGACTGTACTGCATAAAGCCGGGTTACACCCCGACTATCACGGGGACAAGGCCGGGCCTCTGCCGGGTAAGCGGGCTTTGATCGTTACCACCAGTCACGATGTGTTAGCTTTGCCCGGTGAATCCGGAGGCGAGCCAACTGGTGTTATGGCCTCGGAGTTCACTCACCCTTATTACAATTTCCTTGAGGCGGGTTTGGAAGTGGATATGGCCAGCATCAAGGGCGGACAGATTCCTGTGGACCCCCAGACGCTGCGATACATGGTCAGGACGCAGGAGGACGAGCGATATTTGAGTGATTCGGTGCTGCTGGCCAAAGTGAAGCACTCCATTCCTGTTGCTGACATCGATTTCGCGCAATACGACATTGTCTTTCTCTCAGGGGGCTGGGGTGCGGCTTATGACCTTGGCCAGTCGGAAATCCTCGCGCAGAAGATTACGGATGCTTATTACAGTGACCGGGCACCACTAATAGGTGGCGTCTGCCATGGCGTGCTTGGGCTCATTAACGCTGAAGATCGCAATGGCAATCTGTTAATCGCCGGTCGAAAAATGACCGGTGTCACCGACAAGCAGATCAAGGAATTGGGCATTGAAGTCACGCCGCTGCATCCAGAAACAGAACTGCGACGAGCAGGCGTCCAATTTGAGGCGCAGACCGCATTTCGTGATTTTTTTGCGACTCACACGGTTGTTGATGAGGAGAAGCGATTTGTGACGGGACAGAATCAGAATTCCGGCCACACGACGGCGCAGGCGATGTTGTCAGTATTAGCGACAAGGAGATAACAAACGTGTCGATAGCAAAAAAAATTCTGAGTACGGTTGTTGCCTTGCCAGCCATATTGTTTGTAGTCATGGGATTACGCTGGCTTGTCAATCCCGGTGGTATTGCACCGGAATTGGGGTTAACAATTGAATCAGGGGTGGGGCTGAGTACACAGATCGGTGATCTCTCAGCCTTCTTTTTGACTATTGGGCTTTGCATACTCACAGCGCTCGTCACCGGGCGTCGAACCTGGTACTACCCGCCCATAGTTTTGCTGCTCATTACTGCGGTCGGTCGAATAGTCGCCTGGCTGGTTCATGATGCGGCACTTGCGCTAAGCCTGATCGCACCAGAGATCGTCATCGCGATACTACTGTTGGTCGCTGCCAAAATACTACCTGAGAAAGACTGACGATGAGCTGTTTACGCGGGTTCAGGCTGGTGATCCTGGCATTTGTTTCGATTCAGTTTGCTGTTGCGGCGGATGTTAAAGAACGACCAAATATCGTATTCCTGCTTGCAGATGACCTGGGATACAGCGATACGGCACCTTACGGCAGCGAAGTGAACACACCTAACATCTCGGCCCTTGCTGAGCAGGGTATACGCTTTACCAATTATCATACCGCGGCGAACTGTGCCCCGGCCCGCGCTATGCTCCTGACCGGCGTGGGTAACCACCTCGCTGGCGTGCCTAACATCCCTGAGATGCTGGCACCTGAGCAGCGTCTTCAGGATAACTATCAGGGTGTGCTGGGTAACAATGTCGTGACTGTTGCCACGTTATTGGAAGATGCCGGATATCACACCTACATGGCGGGCAAGTGGCACCTGGGAGCGGAGCTCGACAAGCTACCCAGCCGGCGGGGGTTTGAAAGAACGGTAGCGATGCTGGACTCGGGTGCAGACAACTGGGAGCAACGCTCATATCTGCCTATCTACGAGACCGCCAACTGGTATGCCGATGGCAAACGGTTCGAGCTGCCGGATGACTTTTACTCTTCCAGGTTTCTGGTCGACAAGATGATTGAGTTTATCGATGAGAATCGTGAAGACGGTCAACCTTTCTTTGCTTATGTGCCGTTTCAGGCGGTGCATATGCCGGTTCAGGCGCCCCAGGAATATATAGATAACTACATGGGAGTCTATGATGAGGGCTGGCACATATTACGCGAAGCGCGCCTTGCACGTGCTGTAGAAATGGGCATCCTGCCGGATACGGTACCCATGCAACGCATGACGACTACAGATGACTGGAACGCCCTGAGCGACGATCGAAAAAGGTACGAAGCAAAACGTATGGCCGTCTATGCAGGTATGATCGAGGCGATGGACGCCAATATCGGGAGATTGGTCATTTACCTTAAGGAAAACGGATTGTATGAGAACACCGTTTTCATATTTACCTCTGACAATGGTGCTGAGGGGTCTGGGTCGCCTGATCCGACTGTCTTTCCGGCCAATCAAATGCCAACGAGGCTCGGTTACAACACCAACTATGAGACTCTGGGTCTGAAAGGCAGCTACAACACAATTAATCCCGGTTTTACGAGTGCGGCGGTTAGCCCGCTGGCGTTTTACAAATTTTATGCCGGGGAAGGGGGATTGCGCGTCCCGCTGATTATCTCCGGTGAACCCCTGGACGCAGCCTTCGGTCAGACAGCTGAGGCGCCGCGTCAAACTGCGGCTTTTGCCTGGGCGACGGACATTGCCGCGACTATCTTGTCGTATGCTGGTGTTGAGCAATCAGGTGACCGGTATGCAGGCAAGCCGGTACTGCCGATGTCAGGCCGTGACCTGAAACCGGTGGTCAGTGGTGTGGCTGAGCGTGTTTACGGCCCCGAAGAGGTGATCGGCTACGAGCTGACGGGCCACTCTGTATTGTTCCAGGGCGATTACAAGCTGGTTCGGAACCAGCCGCCGCTGGGAGATGGGGAGTGGCATTTGTACGATATTAAACAGGATCCCGGCGAGGTGACGGATCTCAGCTCGCAGATGCCGCAACGCTTCCAGCGCATGTTGTCGTCTTATACGGTATTCGAGCGGGATAACAGGGTGCAGCCGCTGCCTCAGGGCTACTCACAGACAGGGCAGTTTGCGACAAATCTCGCTCGCGATCGATTAAAGCCCGCTGTGATTGTCGGATTGCTGACGTTACTAGTGCTGCTACCTTTCCTCGTATTTAGTCGAATGCGTGGTCAATAGAGGAGTTTAGGGTTAGATAAGCGCTTTTGTTTCGCCTGAAACAGGGGCGCTGAGTAGACCCTCCAGTGCGTCAATGAGTTGATTGATAAACAGTTCTGACGCGGCGCCTTTAAACGCGTGTTTTTGGCGGGCATGATTGCCCATGGTCACCGAGCACATTCGTACTGCAATATCCATACGCTGGCGGTAAGCGGATTCATCCAGGTGCGATAGTGCCGCGCGAAGCAGTTCACCTGTTCGCAGCCCACTTCCGCCGCCGCCGCCACTGTCACTGACTTTAACGAGGGCTGATTCTTCTGCCAGCGCGATAGTATGGCTGAACCCAATGATATGACGGCGAAATTTTGTATCAGCCTTAGCAAGCGAATAACTCGGCATCACCATCAGGCGGCAAAGATCCCGCAACGTCGGTTTTGCCGTAGTCGATTCGAGTTCTGCCAATAGCTCTGCGCGCTTATCCTGTGTTTGTGCATTTCTGCGAGCGTTGATAGCAATGATGAGTCCCTTCAGATTTTTGAAGTGATACTGCAGGGCCGATTCATTTTTTTGTCCGGCTTCTCGAACGATCTCTTTGATTGAAACGTTCTCAAGACCGTTTTTTGCGATCAGTTTTTCTGCGGCGTCCATCAGCGATGTCTGCGTGGCGAGACTTCGCGCTTTCTGTCCGTCTGGTTGCTCCATGGATAACTCCGGCCAAGTTGTGAAATTATAGAATATCAATCGCCTGGCTCATAACCTTTAATGCCGTTCATTCATAATGATGTACATTAATATGTGTGCTAGTATCTTTCTCAGATAGAAAATCCACCTGGTCGTTGTAACATTCATCTGAAAGAGGCTCACATGCAGACCGTCCGCACTTCCGATTCGCGCTTTGAAAACCTGAAAGACTTTCCCTTTGCTGCAAACTTCATCGAAGTCGATGCAGGTGATGGCACGCAGCTACGGATGCACTACCTTGACGAAGGCGAGGGAGAAGTGATTCTTGCGCTGCATGGCCAACCAAGTTGGTCCTATCTTTATAGGAAGATGATTCCAATTCTGGTTGATGCTGGTTATCGCGTCGTTGCGCCCGATCTGGTGGGGTTCGGTAAATCCGACAAGCCGACCGATCGTGGCGATTACACCTACGCCAACCACGTTCACTGGATGAAAGGCTTTGTTGAGGCGTTAGATCTTAGCGAGATTACACTGGTCTGCCAGGACTGGGGCAGCCTGATTGGTCTTCGTGTTGTCGCCGAAAACGAGCACCGGTTTGCTCGAGTTCTTCTGGCCAATGGCGGGCTCCCTGATGGCGCTGGGATACCGGAAGCAATGTCACCAAAACTCAATGAACTGTTGCGTAATACACCCGCACTCCCTGCCGAGGAGATGTTTGCAAAGCTGGCCGGTCCTATGGAGGATCGACCGCAATTCATGTACTGGGTGCGACATGCTGATGAACATCCTGATTTTTATCCAGCAGAAGTGATGAAGGGAAGTCTGAATCACTGTGATGAGGAAGAGTATCGCGCCTGGTCCGCGCCTTTTCCGTCCGAGGAGTTTATGGCCGGTGCGAGGCAGTTCCCGTCACTGGTACCTATTATTCCGGACAATCCTGCGATAACGGCAAACAAGGCAGCCTGGCAGGTGTTCGAGAAATTCGACAAACCATTTCTAACGGCGTTCGGCGATTCCGACCCGGTCACAAAAGGTGGGGAAAAGCGCTGGATTGACACGGTGCCAGGTGCGAAAGACCAGGCACATACTATTCTAAAAGGCGCAGGACATTTCGTGCAGGATGATGCGGCGGCAGAACTCTCTGCTATTGCTATCGATTTTGTTCGATCGAATCCGTCGTAACACTCAGGGCTACCCGCGTGATTAACATCATCCAGGTGAGTCCAACAGCGTACTAGTGTCCTAAGTGTCGGGTCTTCTCAGAGTTCGGCGAAATCAGTGTTGTTGATAAGTAAGGAGTTATTTGATGGAAGTTCAGAACAAAGTCACACCGAGCGAAGAACAGATTAAAGGTTTCTTTAGTCCGGGTGCAGACGGTCCTATCTATATGCTTAATCTGTTGAAATTCAAGGAGAAGGCCGAGTACGAGGATGGTCGCGAAACTGATCTTACCGGTGCCCAGGCTTACGCTATATATGGCGCTGCTGTCTCCAAAATTCTTACGAACCTGGGCGGCGGCGGCATGTTCAACGCAAAGGTTGAAAGACTGATGCTCGGTGAGGTGGAGGAGATGTGGGATAGTGTTGCTATCGCAATGTATCCCAGTCGGCAGGCGATGATCGAGATGATGCAGTCTGCGGAATACCAGGCAATTCATCATCATCGGGGCGCGGGTCTGGCCGGACAATTGAACATTGAGACAACGGATGCAGGCGGACAGTGGTTAAGTGGTTCTGGGTTCGAGTTAGGCGAAGCGGATGAGGGTTAGGGTTCAGCAGGGTACTCATCCGATTCTATGTAGAACGCGTTAGAGACAGGCATCAACAGACGATTGGAGCACGCCGATTGACTGAGGTAGTGCCGCCAGTTTGCTCAGTTAGGCCAATAGGCATACTCATCGCCTTCCTCAAAGGGCTCGCCGCCGTGTTTGTCGATCAGTTGCGCGCTGTTCAGGAAGCTGGGCCAAAGTGGTTCGGCTTGATCTGCATTATGAGCCGCCAACAACGATTCAAGCTCTGCGAGGCGCTCGGGTTCACTGGTTGCCAGATTATTCTTCTCTGTTGGATCGATGGAAAGATTGAATAGCCATCGCTGCTCGGGTTGTTCTGTGCGTATAAGCTTCCAACCGTTGTGTAAGACAGATTGGTGATGCCCCTGTCGCCAGAACAATGTTTCGTGTGGTTTACCTGTAACCTCATTTTTGACGAAGGGGACCAGGTCGACTCCGTCATAGGTGACGTCCGTCGGGACAGCGGCGCTCGCTGCTGCGGCGAACGTATGAAACAGGTCCACATGATGTACAGGGCTGTCCATGATTGAACCGGCTTCTATCTGTGCTGGCCATTTCGCCATAAAAGGTACATGTGTACCGCCTTCAAAATGGGTCAGCTTCCAGCCGCGATAGGGGTAGTTAACATCCGGTAGTGCAATATATCCGGCACCGCCGTTGTCACTGGTAAACACGATCATCGTATTTTCGCTCAAGCCAAGTTCATCCAGCTTGTCTGTGATAGTGCCAACGCTCCGATCCAGTGCATGGATCATACCGGCATACACTCGCATGCTGTGATTCTTGATATGTGAGAATTTATCGTAGTCAGCACGCGTGGCTTGAAGTGGATTGTGAATGCCCCAGTGCGCGAGATACAGGAAGAAAGGGCGGTTCTGGTTTTTTTCTATCACCTTAACCGCCTCGTTGGTGTAGTAGTCTGTCAGGTAACCGTCGGGCTGAAAGCTCTCACTGTTGTTGAACTGATTTTCGTAGGTTGCAACGGCCCAGACCATTTTCTCGATCGTGTCGTCCTCTCTTTTTGAGTTGACGACATCTGGGTGGTCCGGCGGTAAATAGGCAATGCCCTTCATGTACAGGCTGTCATCAAAGCCCTGTTTCTGGGGGTCGCTACTGTTACCGAGATGCCATTTGCCGATGTGTGCCGTGTAATAACCGGCCTCTTTTAATACTTCGGCGATGGTGATTTCTGAATCCGGCAGCTTTAGTTCTTCCATCGGACGCATCGCCTCCGCAGCGGCGTGGTTAATCTCGGGAGGCAACGGTGAGGGATCAATGTCCTGGCTCCATTGCGCGATGGTGGCGAGTAGGGAGAAGACCGGTGTGAACTCGAATCCAAACCGAGTGGAGTATCGGCCGGTCAGGATGCTCGCCCGGGAGGGCGCGCAGATTGCGTTCGCAGCATAACCATTGGTAAAGGTGACGCCGCCCTGCGCAATTGCGTCGATATTGGGTGTCTGCAGGGAACCATCTGCCGCACCACCGTTATAAAGAGAAATGTCATTGAAGCCCATATCATCGGCGAGGATAAAAATAATGTTGGGTGGCCGTTCACTGGCGGGTACGCTGGCGGTTGCAGGGCCTGTTGACCAGTTGGTCGGCACGTTGGGCTGAATTGGGTTTAGCGCCTTACGGATATCGGGCACAACATTCACCAGCAGTTCAAGCCGGTAGTGCCAGGCAGTTGCACCACCCATAAGAATGATGATCAGCAGGCTAACTAGAATTTTTTTCATTACTGCGCTCTCTCTATTTTGTTAGTTTGTCCGTTACCGGTCCTTGAAAACTAGCGCCATTGGCAAAGAACCAGGCCTGGGTAGGGTTGGGCAGGTGAACGGTTGTTCTTGATGTGATTGTGACGGTTCGGCGTTTCCATTCTGCTGGTAATACCAGGTTTTGCGTGAGCTCAGACTCTTTATTCGCCTGAAGCAGTCCGCCGCCGTTGGGCGACGCCGTTATTACCTGAATG
The DNA here is from genome assembly GCA_018607685.1 of K189A clade bacterium. GTDB lineage: Bacteria > Pseudomonadota > Gammaproteobacteria > Pseudomonadales > Azotimanducaceae > UBA9659. The sequence goes on from JABBBA010000159.1 coordinate 9,020, forward strand.
TACTCGCTGCCATCCGGCAGGCAGAGCAGGTCGACATCTCGTCCGGGCATAAAGATCAGGGTGTGGTGCTTATCTACGGCGAGTAGTTTTGGACCCTCTGGAACGGGTGTTTCGGGCCCGCCGGCCGGCGGATTGGCGCAATGGATAAACTGATGACCTGAGATATCACGTTCTGTGACCGCGCCATCCTCGACCTGTCCTGGTGATCGTCTGAAGAAGTGCGCATCCATCACAGCCGTGCCGGTGCCAATTCCGATGAATCCAGGTGGTAGCGTCAGGTTGTCCAGCTGCTCCCGTGAGAGTGGTAAGCGGGACTGCCAGACGGTTTTTGTTGCAAGTTCCATCACTTCGGCATGGGGTTCATGACAGTCGATGATGAAATTGATTTCCGGTATTTGAGACATACTCTTGCATTAACTCAGTTATCTGTGTGGGTTGGAATCCTTTGCCATTTGGCTCTTTCGAATCATGTATCCGACCATTACAACTTGTCGATGATCGAATCGAGTTCGAGTTCACAATGACGAGTTTGGGCGCCAGGCGTCATAGCTCTTGCCATCACCATAGTCGACAGCCTGTTTAGTAGCCTGAATAGCAGACCTTGGAAAAGAGGTGATGCGTTGTGCGAGGTCATTCGCGAATTCATCGAGTTCATCCACCGGTAGTGCGCGATTGATATAACCATGTTGTTCTCTTTCTCTTTCTTCCGCCATAAAGTCATTACAGCCGAGCGAGATCTCAGGCAGGGGTTTAAGAATAATAATGTAATACATTATTATGCGCTTTCTAACTGGCGTTGGCTATCGCCACGAACCTTTTGACGATTATCTCTGGCCAACAACGGCAACGTCGTCAGTGCGCTGAAGACGCCTTACGATGATGGCCCCTCCGGGACGCGCAGTCACATGTGGTGCTTAGTCCCATGGAATACATGGGACGGCTGGCGGCGCTGGTACCCAAGCAACGAGTGAATCTAACGAGAATTCATGGTGTGTTATCTCGGGGCGGCCTCCTGCCATAGATC
>JABBBA010000314.1:0-8345 GCA_018607685.1 K189A clade bacterium
GGGGAGAGACGATGATGTGTTGATGCGGCCACCGCAGTCCCTGCCACCACTTGACCTGCTGCTAATGGAATCAACCTATGGCAACCGGCGCCACGAGCACATAGACCCAGGAGTGCAACTTGCTGACATTGTTAACAGGGTTGCCGCCAAGGGCGGAGTGCTATTGGTACCGGCATTTGCAGTAGGTCGTACCCAGGCTCTCCAACATTTGTTGGTCAGTCTGATCGAGCAGGGCAAGATCCCCCAAATCCCGATTTACCTGGATAGCCCGATGGCGATCAAAGTGTCGGATATTTTCTGTGCACGTAGCGATCAGCATCGTCTAAGTGATGAGCAGTGCCGCAAAATGAGTGACCTGGTTACCTATACCCGTACGGTTGATGAATCCAGGGCGCTGACGGGCCAGGTGTTCCCGCACATCATTATCGCCGGCAGTGGTATGGCGACGGGAGGACGTATTCTGCATCATTTTAAACGTTTACTGCGAGAGCCCAGTACGACGGTTCTGTTTACGGGTTATCAGTCCGGCGGAACCCGTGGTGCAAAGATGCTTGATGGCGTAGATGAGGTAAAAATCCATGGTCAGTGGATTCCCGTAAAAGCAAATGTTGAAATGATTTCTGGCCTTTCGGGCCATGCCGACTATGTTGAGCTAACCAGTTGGCTGACGCGTTCCGATCTCAAACCGGGAACGAAAATCCAGTTGGTTCATGGGTCACCGGATGCCCTGGAAGGGCTGCGTACACATCTTCAGGAAAACACCTCTTTTTCTGTTGAGGTTGCCCAGCATCGTTCGACGATTCAGGTATAGCCCTTCGCCGGCAACCGGTTAAAGGTCCTTTTTCGGGTCAAATATTTCCGGGTTGTAGGGATAAATAATGTTCAACGCAAATATAATTGAACCCGCAAACTCAGTCATCTCGCCACGTTTGGATGAGTCAATCAACAGTTCTACCGTGGCGACGACCAGTAGATAACCTACGATGTGATAGTTGCGCGGCATGGGAGCAGCGATGGCATTAAAGAAGGAGCGTACCTTGTCATTCTTTCTGTACAGCGGCGTTGCGATACCCAGGTAGATCAGCAGGGCAAAAGCCAGGCCGGTACCGAAGATCAACTTGTTCAGCTTTACCTTCTCTCCGTCGATTTCTATCACGAGATTATGCAGGCCTAATTCTCCCTGGGCGTTTCTTCCTTTCAGATAATCAGGTGTTTCCAGACCAAACAGACGTTGTCCCCAGGAAATTTCCTCACCGGCGCCGAAAAGACAAAGCAGGGTTAACAGCATTGTCACGAACAGAAATAGCGGCGGCCGGACACGCCTTAGTACAAAAAATCGCTTACCGCAGACGACCATGGCAGTAAATAAAACGACGACCGTGAACCACTCGATGAAGCCATCTTCAACGACGAATTCGTATCGGAAGGCATCATGGTTGAACTTCGCCAGGTAAATCGCGAAGACCAGGAACGTTGAAATGGTGATAGCGAGTATCACTTCGACGTGTTGTTGTGTCAGGCTGAAGGTTGTCAGTCGGTGGCGATTTTTGATCACCAGAAAAACCGCATAGGTGGCCACGACAGGATCGATCAGGTAGTCCCAAAGGTTATCGGATTCCAGCAGACCCAGCGCAAAGGCGAGAAACCCAATCGAAAGCAGTATCGCGGGTAATGTCAGGCCAAACCACAATGCGCTGGCGAACACCACGAAGAGCACGGGGCCAAGGATAATGGGATAGTACCCGAACGCATAAAGGTCAAAATAGGTGAGGCCAAGCGCCGTGGGGTAAAGCAGCAAAGCGACCAGGGCCAGTCCCAGTGCAGGTTTCAGAAGCTGCACATGGTCTGGTCTGGATTCTTCAGCGAGAATGGATTGATAGGCCGCTATGCCGAGGATAATGAAGCCGGTGATCGAAAGATCGCCCGTCAGGACTCTTATGTAGTGGGACAGGCTGAAATCAGGCAGTGGCACCAGACACGCAAAAAACATCGATCCAAAGACAATGCCCTGAATTGTTGAGCTGGCGATGAATCGCCTGGCGAGAATATTTGAGATCGATGCGAAGACTAATGCAGATCCCAGGTGTGGCAGCCATTGTGTAAAAAACTCTGTCATTAGTTTGCTCGTCTAAGTAATACATAACCTGAAACCAGGCAAATAAGAATTGGTGTTGCCGTTGCTATGAAGGGTGGAAACCCAAACACGAGGCTGGCTGGAGAAAGAAGGTCCTGCACAAATTTAAACACAATGCCGGTGACCAGTCCGCTGACAACTCTCATACCCATTGTCGTTTCCCGGAGTGGTCCAAAGATGAATGAGATGGCGAGGAACACCAGGCTCAGGGAAGCGATGGGTTGAAAGGTTTTGGTCCAGAAGCCAAGTTGGAACTTGTCGGTGTTCAGGCCCTGGGATTCCATGTAACTGATCTTGCGTCGAAGCTCATTGATAGACATTTTGTCTGGCTCAACGAGAATCTCAGTGCTGATTAATTCGGGCGTCAATCGGGATTGCCATTTCAGCTCAGGGAGATGTTCGGGTCTGTTCGAGTTATCCAGATCTGTGACGATGACATTCTTCATTCTCCAATAGCTCGTGTCGTCACTTTCTGTTTGTGCAGTGTGTGAGGCCGACTCTGCCCACAGGGTTTTGTGTAATCGTTGCTTGTCATCCAAAAAATATTGATTGATGTTTCCGAGTACTCCCTCATGGCTCACGGTATTAAAATGCATATACCTGTTGCCTTCCCGATACCAGAATCCCCCCTGAGGTGTAATATCTCCCTCGGTCGCCTTCTCGCGTGAGACGCGGGCAGCTCGCTCAAGATCCGGAAGTATCAGTTCTCCGACGAGAAAGCCGGCGACGACAAAGGCCAGTGCAGGTTTCATAGTGGCTATTGCAATCTGCCAGGTAGAAATACCAGCTGTCCTCATGATGATCAGTTCGCTGTTACTGGCCAGGATGCCAAGCCCGGTCAGGCTTCCTATCAGTGCGGCATATGGGACGGTTTCGTAAAACATTCTTGGAATACTGTACGAGACATACTTGATGACCGCGATCAGGTTGTAGTCCTGTGCTATGTCGTTCATCTGATCCAGGAAAGTGAAAATAACGAACAGGCTGATCAGCCCTGCCGAGGCCAGCAGTGTCATTGTGATAACGGTCAACCCAATATAGCTGCTGATTCTACTCATCGTGACCTGATCTCGGATGAGCTGATATCGAGGCGAAACTGGTCTTCGGTTACCGCCGTACACATGTTCTCGAGCGTTTTCGACAGTGATACGTCAGCCAGTGCATCGAAGTCCTTGCCGGTTTTTCGTCCATATACCAGAAACCGGGTACCGAGATCCGCCATTGTCGTCAGTGCCTCATTTCGAGCGGCTTCAGAGGCGTAGTACCTTGGTTCATCTATTCTGACAATCGTATCAAGACCTACAAGAAACACGCTCTCGGGGAAAATCGCTGATTTCTCTACAAAGGTCGGGGCGTTTGTAAATGCCAGGTCAAATTCGTCAGTACATCTTTCTGACATGGTCAGGAAGTCCAGTGGTGGTTTATCAACGTTTCTAATGGATAGCTCAAGTGTGACATCATGGCCCAGCAGTTCCCTGGCAGAACTGATCATGCCTCGGTGACCGTCATGAATTGGATTGAAGGCACCTGGAAAAATGCAGGGATTTACGGACGTCGAGGTTGAATCGATGTCGCCCGCCAGCAGGTCCACCCAGGATTTCTGCGCATCAATGTGGCTGGTCCTGATGTCCAGCCCCGACGGTACAACCGGAACATTAACGGCGCTGGCCATTGCTTCTATAATGGCGTTTCGACAAACGGTTTCCTGCTCTTCCCGCGTTTGCGTCTTGGCCAATTCGAGGTCATAGCTGGTGGTAAAGCCAGCGGCCTGAACGGCGATGTGGCATCTGTCCGCTCCCTTTCGCTCGCGATTGGTGGCGATCGCCGCGGTGCAACCGACGCCGATGACATTGTCATCCGGCGCAATTTTTCGTGCACTCATATAGGCTGCCATGGCCATGGCCCGGGCAGTGTAGGTATTGCATCCCTGGGGGCTTGAGGCCGAAACGAAGCGCTTCAGCGCCGCGGAATGATACGGAATGGTCGCTTCGAGCAGGGTAGATGAAGCACCGGGAACCGAAAACAGGCTGGCGATGGCGCTGGTGCCTCCGCCGGTGATTGCCAGACTGAACTGACCAGGCGTTGAATAGACCTTTTCTATGAGCTGATGATTCAGTTCGCTCGACTCCTTCTTGTAGTGTGCGAATTCTAGCCTAAAATCATTACTCCTTGAGAGAAAGAGAAAAGTTGTGAGCAACATCTCCAAATTACTAATTGTTTTACTGGGTTCGTTGTCCTTTCATTTTGCTACGGCGGAAGAAACTGGTCTGCGGGAACTGACTGTGGATGAGTTGGGAAACTACGATTTTGATGTTGAAGAGATACCGGCAACGGTAAAAGAATTGTCCCTGGGGCAACGATATTCCCTGGATACACAGCGCAAAGAGATCATGGATCTGATTGCCCGGCGGCTTGGCATCCTGAAACTAAAGGGCGATGAATCTGACCTAAAAGTCCTGCAAAACCTTGTGGACCGCAAAGCAATACGTCGCGACGATGTCAGGGGCTTGCAGGGGCTGGGTATCGTCTTCGGCGATGTGCTTGTGAATGTTTATGGCCTGGGGTGGGTGAGCTATGAAGATGATATCGGGACGAGTAAAGCGTTGCGTTGGAAAAAGACCGAAAACTATGTGTTTCCGGTAACCATGTTCTCGAAAAGAGTCCAGTTTAAGGAAGACATTGATATGGCTGGTGTATTTAAGGATATAGGCGGTGAGATTGAGCGATTTATTGCCTATGAGGCTGCCAAACCCGTTTTTCAGTAGTCCCGGGAGATGTCCAATGGGAAGCTGTGGCTTCCTTAAAAAAGAACCTGCGGCACTTGTTTGAAAATTGGCCGCGCAGCGTTAGAATACGCGCGTTTCGCCAACCTGGTTGGCTCAAGTAAAGGCATAAAAAGGCATAAAAATGTTTGTAGTAGACTGGATTAAAGCGGTTCTCAAGTTCTTCTTCGTTGACTCAATCGTCAACATCCTTGGAGATCTGTTCGAACAGCCCCTGATTATGTGGGCGTTTATCGGTTGGGGGTGGCTGGCCGTGTGGGTAATGCTGTTTTCTGTTTATGACACTATCGGCCAGCTCTAGGGAACGTCGTTATAGTAGTTCTTCGAGTCTGGTCATCACCAGATCGCCGAACGTATCGGTGGCGACGAGTTCAATGTTGTCACTGGAGCGAGACAGGTCCGCCGTTGAATAACCCGACTCAAATACACCTCGCATAGCTTCCCAAACGAACCCTGCTTCTTCCTTCATGTTGAAGCTCATCTCAAGCATCATGGCGACCGAGCCAATCATGGAGTAGGGGTTAGCAATATTCTGTCCTGCGATATCCGGTGCAGACCCGTGGGAAGGTTCGTAATAGGCCTTTTCGGGCCCGACACAGGCTGATGGCATCAAACCCAGTGATCCGAGGATGCCGCCACCCTGGTCGCTCAGGATGTCGCCGAACATGTTTTCCATGACCATGACATCAAACTGTCCTGGGTTCAGGCAAAGGGCGGTTGCCGCAGCATCAACCAGCAGATGAATGACTTCAATATCCTGATAGTCCCTGTGAACCTCATCCAGAATCTCATTCCAGAAAACACTCGACATCAGGACATTGCTTTTATGAATGTTGTGTAGCCTTTTCTTTCGTAAGCGGGCCTGCTCAAAGGCGACGATCAGTACCTGGCGAACCTGTTCCTCGGTATATTCCAGAAGTTCATGTACATATCGCTGGCCATCCTTATTGATGCCGCGTTCCTTCTTGCCGAAGTAAAGCCCACCGACCAACTCACGAATCAGCAGGATATCGATACCGTCTTTAATAATTTCAGGTTTTAGGGGCGAGAAGTGGGCCATATCCTTCGAAAGGTATATGGGTCTGAAATTGGCGAAGGTGTTGTACCGGGCGCGTAGAGGCAAAATTGCGCCTCGTTCAGCCTGCTCTTCAACTGGAATTTTCTTTGATTCTTCATGGGATAAACCAACGGGCCCCTTGAGGATTGCATCTGCCTCGTCACAGACAGCCTTGGTGGCCTCAGGGAAAGCTTTTCCTTGCTCGAAGTACGCATGTGCACCAAAAGGCGCGCTAGTCAGTTCGAATGTGACGTCGCGCTTTGATTGAAGCACGTCAAAGACCCGTGTTGCCTGCGCCATGATTTCCGGTCCGATGGCATCACCTGGTAGAACAGCAATTTTGTAAGCGTTGGTCATTGCGCAGCCTTTGTCTATTTCGAAAAGCCGCGGATTCTACCATGTTATTTCAGTGAAGGATTGTCAGTGGTACAGCAAGAAGGACCGGCGCTCTTCTTTCCAGCGGTTTTCGGCGTTGCGCAGTTGCGCATCAAAAACATCGAAGTCCTGATCAGGGTCATCAACCCACGTTCGCAGACCAGGACCGCCGTTGATGACGTCGATAGGCTTACGGTCGAGTTCATACTCGTATGGGTGGAAACGCCAGATATCGAACTCTGGTTCAAGGCGCCTCAGGGCTTTCAGTAGACCGGCGATCAATCGGTAGGGCTTGAATTCATTGTGGTCGTAAGCTGGATAATCGGTGTGGACCTGAAGCCCCGCGCACATTTGGTCAACGTGTTTATGAAATGTGGGGGTGAAAAAGCACTCGCGCAGGTATGCGGAGTTCAGCCAGTGGGGCGCCATGGAGGTTAAGTCCGCCAGTAAGTCATCAATTGGAAGACCGGGCGCACCAATGACCTCAAGCGGTGTCGTCGTGCCGCGCCCTTCGCTCAGGGTGGTTCCTTCCAGCAGAACGGTTCCCGGGAATATTCTGGCCATGTTGATGCTGGCGGCATTTGGGCTTGGGTTAATCCAGGGACGAGAATTTACCGGCCAGCCATAGCCAGGAGCCTGCCCGGGTTTGTAGTCCGCCATATTGATCACCGACAGGTCCAGTTCATGAGTCTGTTGTGTGGCAAACCATGAACCCAGTTCCCCAACGGTGAGCCCATGGCGAGTCGGCATTGGCGCACAACCTACAAAGCTCTCTTCGCCGGCTTCGAGGTATAACCCGTCAATGGGTCGGCCGGCAGGGTTAGGGCGGTCCAGTATCCAAAGCTCTTTTCCAAGTCGACTGCAGGCTTCTGTGAAATAGAACAGTGTCGTGATGTAGGTGTAGATGCGGCATCCAATGTCCTGCAGGTCGAACAGAATGATGTCCAGCTCCTGAAGCATCTCATCGGTTGGATGTCGATGCTCGCCATAGAGGCTGGTGACGGGTAGCTGATGAATCTGGTCCAGGTAATCCTCAGATTCAATCATGTTGTCCTGCTTGTCACCGCGCATCCCATGCTGCGGCCCGAACGCGCGGACGATGTTGCACCCGACATCTACGAGGGCATCAATACTGTGTGTGTTTGCACTATTGATTGATGCAGGATGGGCCACCAGCCCAACACGTGCTGAGCGAAGCCGTTTTAGCCTGGCCTCGTCTTCAAGAAGTACATCTATACCAAACAGGAATGTCATAGCGGAAACCTATAAATGATCGGGGCTAACAAGCACATGATGCACCCGATCATGAAAATCAGGTGTTTTGCCATGTCCTGTTGAAAAATAACGAAAATTGCCATCGTTGTCTGCAAGAATGACGGCTGGTCCCAAGAGGATAGGACTGGCAATCTCAGGAATAACGAATGAAGCAGTAATGACGCCCCGACTCTCCACATCGAATTCAACGAGCTCAGCGCCAGGCGCTTCTTTCATACCTTGCCGATAGCTGGCGAACGCGTAGCTATTCCAGGCGCCGCACGGTGAGAGGTTGATTTCAAGATAAGATGGATCATCCTTTGATGCGACAAACAGTTCAAGGCAGGTGGACTTCCAGAGTTCATCTTTTCTCTCGAGCGCTTTAAATTCCGGCCAGACGAAATCTTTAGCAGCGGCAACCGAGTATCGAAGCATAAGGTTATGCGCATTAATCTCGATATCTGTTGTAACAATTGCGTTACTGTTGAACTCTACTAGTTGAAATTTCATGTGGCTGGTTAGGTTATTCATCTGGTTCCATCAGCGATGTTAAGCTGCATTCTTCTGGCTTGAAAGGGCTTTGGTTGGAATGTGCTTTGGTTCGTAAGTGCGCCCGACCTAAAAGTGTTTTCGTTTGAAAGGGCGCTGGCATAATAGTGTTCTTGTGTAGTCGTGCTCTGGTTTAATGGTACGTGTTTTTAAAGATTAATAAGGTGATCCCCAGGAAGTAAATATGTCTGAG
>JABBBA010000314.1:8355-9474 GCA_018607685.1 K189A clade bacterium
TGTCTGAGTATGATTTTGATCTGTTTGTCATTGGCGTTGGCTCCGGTGGTGTGAGAGCAGCACGCATGAGTGCCAGTTACGGTGCGAGAGTCGCTACCGCCGAAGATAAGTTTATGGGGGGGACCTGTGTCAACGTCGGTTGTGTTCCGAAAAAACTGTTCGTCTATGCCTCACATTATTCAGAAGACTACCATCAGGCCGAGGGTTTTGGTTGGAGTAAGGCCAAACCGACCTTCGACTGGCCGGTCCTGCTCAAAAACAAGAATACTGAAATATCCCGACTCAATGGTATCTACAAAGGCATGCTAGATAATGCGGGCGTGACCCATTTCGACGGTCGCGCCAGAATCAAGGATGCGCATCATATAGAAATCAATAACCAGATCATCTCCACCGATAAGATTCTAATCGCGACCGGAGGATGGCCAACGGTGCCCGACTTCCCTGGCAGAGAGCATGTTATTACATCTAATGAGGCCTTCTTTCTTGAATCGCTTCCCAGGCGAGCACTTGTCGTCGGTGGCGGGTACATCGCTGTTGAGTTTGCAGGCATATTTAAAGGGCTCGGTGTTGAGACGACCTTGTCGTATCGGGGAGAGCTGTTTCTCCGTCATTTCGATATTGATATTCGCAAAATGGTCAGAGATGAGCTGGAAAAGAAAGACATTCATCTGGCGTTTCAGACCCAGGTAAAAACCATCGACAAAAATGATGATGGCACCTTTACGGTGAACTTTGAGAGCGGCGAGACCATGGAGACCGATCTGGTGCTTTATGCCACAGGCAGGGCGCCAGCTGTGTCGGATATTGGTCTGGAAAATGTAGACGTGGCGCAACGGGACAATGGCGCCATTGTTATTGACGAAGAGTTCCGTACCAGTGAGGAAAATATATTCGCGTTGGGTGATGTTACCGATCGCCTGCAGTTAACGCCGGTGGCGATTGGAGAGGCAATGTGTTTTGCGAGCACGCAGTTTCTCGGCAAGCGTAAAGTGATGGATTATGACAATGTCGCCACTGCGGTATTTTGCCAACCCAACGTCGGCACCGTTGGCTTAACCGAAGCTGAGGCCAGGGATAAAACCCAGGATCTCGATATATATCGATCCGTCTTTCGTC
>JABBBA010000314.1:9484-10018 GCA_018607685.1 K189A clade bacterium
GCTCAGTGGCAGTGACGAAAAGTTCATGATGAAGATCATTGTCGACAGGCAGTCAGATAAAGTGCTGGGTGTGCACATGGTGGGTTCCGACGCTGGAGAGATTATCCAGGGGATATCGATCGCAATAAAGATGGGCGTAACTAAAGAACAGTTTGATGCTACCGTCGGCATACACCCCACGACGGCAGAAGAGTTTGTGACGATGCGGGAGGTCGTTTCTGAGTAAGCAGGCTCGCGATGGCCTGGGCGCTGGTGGCATAGACGCCACTGGATTGGACTATGGCGGTGTAGACGGCTGTGCCGGAGGTTGGTTGCTGGCGACTTTTGGCCAGCCTCTGAAAATGTTTTCTTCATTCAGGGAATTACTCGAGGCGCATCCGGCAAAATTGCTGTTGGTTGATATACCCATGGGATTGCCTGACAGCTTCCCGCGGGATCTAGAGTCCCAGGCCAGGAAGCTGATACCAGGGAGGTCTGGAAGTTTTTTTCCAGTCCCCTGCAGGCAGGCCGTATATGCATCTTCTTACGAAGATG
>JABBBA010000448.1 GCA_018607685.1 K189A clade bacterium
TGTGGGCTTTTAGTGGTATAGATACTGCTTTGGGTAGTGCTTTAGATAGTGCTTTGGGTAGTGCTTTAGATAGTGCGCTGGAAAAGTTCAGCGCGGCGGTTAGGAAGGAACGAGATGTCTCGGGAGAGTGGTATCTCCCGAGTGCTAAATCTCGGCAATGCTCAATCGTTGTTCGCCTAATTTCTCCAGCGCGGAATCCAGGTCCAGAAGTTTGTCTCTCTCTTTTTGAACGACCTCTTCGGGCGCCTTTTCGACAAAGCTGGGGTTGTTGATTTTGCCTTCTGTTTTAGCGCGATCCTTTTGCTTGCGATCGATTTCCTTGTCCAGCCGGGCCAGTTCGGCTTCCTTGTCGATCAATCCTGCCATGGGTACGAGCAGTTCCATCTCACCAACCAGCGCGGTCGCGGACATGGGTTTCTCTGCATTGTCATCCAGCCAGGTGAGTGACTCGGGTCTGACCAGGAAAGTGAGTTCTCGGGAGAACTTGTCCAATCGCGCCTGGTCGTGGGCACTGCCATTTGAAAACAGAATGGGTACTTCCCTTGCCGGTGAGATATCCATCTCGCCGCGAATGTTTCGTACGCCGGTGACGACGCTCTTCAACCAGTTTATGTCTTCGCTGGCGGCATTATTGATAAGCTTCTCATCGGCGACAGGAAAGGGCTGCAGCATAATCGTCTCGCCTGGAAGGCGAACCGTCGCCGGTACCTTTTGCCAGAGCTCTTCAGTCAGGAATGGCAGGAATGGGTGAGCCAGGCGTAATATGGACTCAAGTATTCTCGCGAGTGTCTGTTGAGTACCCAGTTTTTCTGCCGGGCTAGCATCATCGCTATTCAGTACAGGTTTGGTCAGCTCCAGATACCAGTCGCAGAATTCGTCCCAAACAAACTCGTAAATTTCTTTTGCAGCCAGATCAAAGCGATAGGTTTCCATGGCCAGATTTACGGCCGCCGCAGTCTTCTGGAATTCTGAAATGATCCAGTGATCAATCGTTGATAGCTCAACGTCCGTGCTGCCCAGTTGTGCTTCGTTATCTTTGATGTTTCCGGATACAAAGATTGCTGCATTCCATAACTTGTTGCAGAAGTTTCGGTACCCTTCGACACGTTTCATATCAAATCGAATGGTGCGGGTGCGGGTCGCGATCGCATAGAAAGTGAATCGAAGTGGATCCGTTCCGTACGCAGTGATGCCGTCCGGGTATTCTTTGCGGGTGGCTTTTTCGATGCGCTTCGCCATTTTCGGCTGCATCAGGTTACCGGTTCGCTTCGCAACCAGTTCGTCCAGGCTGATGCCGTTGATGATATCCATTGGGTCCAGGCCGTTGCCTTTGGACTTGGACATCTTCTGACCGGCCGCATCGGTCACCAGGCCGTGAATGTAAACCTTTTTGAAGGGTACTTCGCCGGTGAATTTCATCGCCATCATAATCATGCGGGAAACCCACAGGCTGATAATGTCGTGCCCAGTCACCATGATGTCGGTAGAGTGAAATGTTTCCAGTTCCTTGGTCTGATCAGGCCAGCCAAGGGTAGAGAACGTCCAAAGAGCGGAAGAGAACCAGGTATCCAGAACGTCAGGGTCCTGGTGAAGCTCTACGTTTGCGGCCAGGTTATGTTTGTCCCTGGCTTCCTGTTCGCTGCGCCCTACGTAAATGTTGCCGTCGGCGTCATACCAGGCGGGAATTCGATGTCCCCACCAGAGTTGCCTGGAAATACACCAGTCTTCAATGTTCCTCATCCACGAGAAGTAGATGTTCTCGGCATTTTTCGGAATGAACTCGATTTCGCCGTCCTCGACCGCTTTGATAGCAGGCTCGGCGAGCGGTTTGATATCGACAAACCACTGATCGGACAGGAAAGGCTCGACCACTACGCCGGATCTTTCTCCGCGTGGTACCGCCATCGTATGGTCTTCGATTTTTTCCAGCAGGCCCAGTGCATCGAGGTCTGCGATAACGGCCTTACGAGCTTCGAAACGGTCCATTCCCCGATACTTCTCAGGGACCTCATCGTTGAGGCTGGCGTCTTCGTTAAGGATGTTAATGATGGGCAGATTGTGGCGCTGACCAACATCGTAGTCATTGAAATCATGGGCAGGTGTAATCTTGACGCAGCCTGTGCCGAATTCCATATCGACGTATTGATCGGCGACGATTGGAATTCGCCGACCAGTCAGAGGAAGGATGATTTCCTTTCCTACCAGAGCCTTGTAACGATCATCGTCCTGGCTAACAGCCACGGAGGTATCACCCAGCATGGTTTCCGGGCGTGTTGTTGCAACGACCAGAAACTCTCCCGGTTCGTCCGCAAGAGGGTACCGGAAGTGCCAGAGGTGGCCCTGTTCTTCTGTGCTTTCAACTTCAAGGTCGGAAATGGATGTTTTTAGTACAGGGTCCCAATTGACCAGGCGTTTGCCGCGGTAGATCAGGCCTTCTTCGTGCAGGCGTACAAATACCTCAAGAACGGCTTCCGACAAACCGTCATCCAGTGTGAAGCGTTCGGTTTCCCAGTGGAGTGAGGCGCCAAGGCGTCTCAATTGTTTGGAAATGGTGCCGCCGGACTCTTCCTTCCAGTCCCAGACCTTGTTGATGAATTCTTCCCGACCGATATCGAGCGGTTTGATACCCTGAGCGGCAAGTTGTTCGGTCACCAGCATTTGAGTTGCGATTCCGGCGTGGTCTGTGCCCATTTGCCAGAGCGTGTTTTTGCCGCTCATACGCTGGTAACGAATCAGTGAATCAACAAGGCTATGCTGGAACGCGTGTCCCATGTGCAGGTTGCCCGTTACGTTGGGCGGCGGAATCGCGATGCTATAGGATTCACCGTTACCCGAGGGGGCGAAGTAATTGTTCTCTTCCCATTTCTGGTACCAGGATTGTTCGATGTCCTGAGGTGAATACTTGCTCATGGTTAATTAGTGTCGCTAAGAAGTTGTCGAAACCTGCGCATCAGCAAAGCTGGAAAGCCTGTGATATTCAGGGAAAGCGCGATTATACACGGGGTGCAGGTTTTGTGGAGTGGCGTGATGATACAGCCCTGATATCAAGCGTTAGGGGGTTCTTTCAGGTGAGCAAGGATTGCGTCCAGTTCATCGCTGAGTTCTGCTCGAAGGTTCTCCTCAATCTCGCTTTTTGGGTTGCCGGCTTCCTGGGTGAGATCCGGCTCCCGGGTGTCCGGGACATCCATAGCCTCAACCGGATCAGCTGGGCCGACGATGTCTTCGAACAGGTCAGCTGTGTCCGGATCGTATCCGGGTGGATACGAGCCCGATTTGCGGGATGGATTTTGAGATGGCTTCGAACGCTTGCCTGGGCGCTTAAGGGGCTGCGATGGATCGAACACCAGGTCTTGAATCAATGGGATCTGGGTAACGCCAGATTTGTTCTCGTTGTCGTCCATATAGTCCTGGGCGGGCCTTTTTCCTGTGTTTAGTTAATCTCGTGATAGTTCAGAACATAGCCACGCTCTTTGTAGTAGGCATAGTTCTCACGAGCGGATTGTCGACTATTTTGGTCGACGGGGACGACCTCTGCAACCCGGTCGAATCTGGAAAAGAAATGCGGGATTTGTCCTGAAAGGTTGATCAGCACATCCTGATGTTCCTCAGGCTCGTGATCGAAGCCAATCTTGATAGGAACGTCCAATGCTTCAGAATGCAGCGAATGCGGTATGAAGGTCTCCTCCTTAAAGGTCCACAGTTGGTCGTTCAGGGTCCTGGCCTGTTCATCGGTCGACGTGTGCACATAGATCTGGTGGCCCTTGCGGTAAACCAGGTCAATCAGACGGCAGGCAAAAGCGTGTTCGTCGCCTGCTATCTGGTAAAAGTCGATTCTAGTCAAAAGTCGTCTTTCTTGATTCTATTTTTGTGATTCCATGGGTCCGATTTAATCGGCAAGATTGTTCAGGTATTCAAACAATAGGCTGACGGGTCTGCCGGTTGAACCTTTTGCCGGTCCGGAACCCTTAAAGGCGGACCCTGCAACATCAAGATGCGCCCAGCGATACTTTTTGGCGAATCGAGCGAGGAAACAGGCAGCGGTAATACTTCCGGCTTCGCGGCCACCAATGTTTGCCATGTCCGCAAATGCGCTGTTGATCTGGCTCTGGTAATCCTCCCAGAGCGGCATTCGCCATACTCTGTCGAGTGAGTTGTCGCCGGCCTTTGTAAGATCCGCCGCAACACCATCATCGTTGGCGTACATAGCTGACGCATGGCTGCCGAGGGCGACGATGCACGCGCCGGTAAGCGTTGCTACGTCAATAACGGTCTTGGGATTGAACTGGTCTATGTAGGTGAGTGCGTCACACAGGACAAGCCGACCTTCGGCGTCTGTGTTCAGGATCTCTACGGTTTGTCCTGACATTGTCTTTACGATGTCACCTGGCCTTGAGGCATCTCCCGACGGCATATTCTCTGCCGCTGCGATGACGCCCACAACATTCATTGCCAGTCCCTGTTCGGCGATGGCGAGCATGGTCCCAAATACGCTGGCTGCGCCGCACATATCCCAGATCATCTCGTGCATTCCTGCGCCGGGTTTCAGTGAAATACCACCGGTGTCGAATGTAATACCTTTACCGACGAGTACGTGGGGAGCATCTTTTGGCTTGCCACCCTTATGGGTAATCACAATCAGTTTGCCGGGCTGGTCGCTGCCGCGGGTAACGGACATGAATGCGCCCATACCCAGTTTCTCGATCTCTTTTTCTTCGATGACTTTCGTCGTGATGGATGCGTAATCTTTCGCCAGTTGCTTTGCCTGGTCCGCAAGGTAAGTAGGCGTGCAGATGTTTCCGGGAAGATTACCCAGCGTCTTTGCTGAATTGATCCCGGCGGTCAGCGCGTTACCGACGCTGATCGAGCTGGTGACTGCTTCAATATCTGCTTTATCGCCCAGGAACAGGTCTACCGATTCAATGGAATCTGAGTTCTCAGGTGGCTTGCCCTTCATTTCCGTAAATGAGTAAAGCCCGCCCTCGAAGGACTCGACGATTCTTTGTGTTTTCCACTCAATGCCCTTGTCCGGGACATCCACTTCAAGCAGGCAGCATAGGTTGGTTCGCGAGGAGATAGCTTTTAGCTTGCCTATGACAGTCCTTGCGATGCCGGCATACTTCGCAGCGTCCATGGATTCTTCTTTGCCAAGCCCGACCAGAAGCACTCGTGTGGCAGCGACATTCGGTACATCATGGAGTGCCAGCGTCTGATTGGCCTTACCGCTGATGTCACCGCGTTTCAGGACCTTCCTCAAATAGCCTTTGCTTGCCTTGTCCAGAACCCTGGCTGATGGTGATAGCTGGCCGTCTTCGTATACGCCAACGATGGCGCATTGAGTTCTGGTTTTCGCCGCATTACCCGTGCGTGTGCCATACTTCATAGAGACTCCTGAGGTTTTTTTTGCGTGAACTACTGTCTTAATATAACGGTTATGGAATGTCCGGTCACTTAAAGTGATTCTTTTACGTTATTTTGCCCGTGAGATATTTATCACAATGTTTGCTGTCGCGGGCATTGTGTTGGTTATTTCTATGGGTTGGCGATTCAGCGGCTATCTAGAGAATGCCGCCGCCGGTCGAATGTCCAGCGAAATCCTGTTTGCGGTCATGGCCTACAGGCTTCCGGGTTTTCTTGAGCTCATCATTCCGGTCAGCTTCTTCCTGTCTATCATGCTGGTGCACGGCAGAATGCACGTCGACAGTGAAATGATTGTTCTCCAGGCCTGTGGGATGAGTACCGGGCGGCTGATTCGAATGACGCTGTTGACGGCCGGGGGCGTCATGATCATGACGGCGATGATCTCTCTGTGGCTAAAACCTCTTGGTGAGCGCCAGGTGGAGAGGCTTTTTGATGACCAGAAGAACCTGACGGAATTCGATACGCTGGTTCCTGGTCGCTTCCAGACGCTAGCGTCGGGCAAACGGGTAACCTATACGGAAGGTCTGTCGAAGAAGGGAGAGCTGTCGCGAATATTCATTAACGAATATAAAGATGCGGCGGGTAATGAGCCCAGAAATGCCGTGACGGTCATCGCTGATAGTGGCAGTACTCAGGTTGATGGTGCAGGACGTCGGTTCCTGGTGCTGAACGACGGTCGGCGATATCAAGGTAAACCCGGACAAAGGAATTATCAGGTCATCGAATATGAAGAATACGGACGCGACCGGTGTAGCCGGCACAATCAAGAAGCGCCGTACGGCGATACCAACGTTAGACTTGTTCGGTGCCACCGATGCTCAGGCCGTGTCCGAGCTGCAGTGGCGAATAGGGGTCGTCCTGTTGATTCCCGTCATTGCGTTGCTCGCGATACCCCTTGCCCGGGTAAACCCCCGGCAGGGGCGGTTTACGCGTCTGGTGCCTGCAATGATTCTTTGCTTTGTTTACATCGTTGCCCTGTCAGGTGCGAGGACTGCGCTGGAAAAGGGAGACATACCCCTGGAGGCGGGCCTCTGGTGGGTTCATGGTCTGGCCTTCCTTGCGGTGATTCTTATGTTCAGGCTTGATTGGTTGGGCGAGAAGGTTAATCAGTTGCCGACGTTATACCGTTCGTCGCGCTAGTCTTTGTTGGCGTTTTTCTGGTAAGGATCGTCCCCCAGAAATATTACGCGGGTTCCTGAGGCACGGTCGTGCCAGGCGAGTTTGTCCCGATCAAATAGAATCCATATAAACCCAAGTCCCAGGAACATGGTCGAGAAAGTGGCGAAGAAAAACCTCACAGCGCATTCTCCCAGGGTTAAGATTTGACCCGTATCGTTGATGGTGCGGATTTTCCAGACCTGCATGCCAAGGGTCTGGCCCTTGATGTGCCAGAAATATGCGTAAAAGGCGCCGGCTTCAAGGTAGAGGAATAGTTGGAAAGCAGGGCCCGTTACTGCCATGCCTTCGTTAAGAAATGCGATCATAAGGGTCGTTGTGACGAACCATAGGGCGACCACGAGAAAAGCGTCGTAGAGCATGGCCGCCAGTCGTCGCCACAGACTGGCCGGTGTATTTAAGATAGTTGGCATGAACAGTTGGTATGAACAGGGAAGAAAAGAAATGAATTCTATCATGGGTTGGATGCAGCATCGCCTTGCGCGTGTTGTTTGTGTTTCGTTATCAGCCGTTGCGGCACTAACGATTGGGCTGGGCGCATATGCGGACGAAGCCGTTGGCGGGGCGACAGGTTTTGCTGATTACCTGGCGAAAGTGCGATTGGAGGCCATCGGGAATGGGGTAGCGCCAGAGACGGTAGATACTGCATTCCTGGGGCTGGTACGGGATGAACGGGTAATAGGCTACGATCGTAAACAGCCTGAATTTGTGCAGACCTTCGACGAGTACCTTACCGCGCGAGTAACGAACTTCAGGAAAAAGGAAGGTCGAAGGCTTTACAAGTTGCATCAGCCCCTGCTTGAAGAGATAGCTGACTTATACGATGTGGATCCTGAGTACATCGTTGCTTTCTGGGGGTTGGAAACGAGTTTTGGGCGCTATCAGGGGAAATACAACATCATTCGATCACTCGCAACCCTGGGGCATGATCAGCGCAGGTCCGCATTTTTTACGGCTGAACTCCTGCAGGCGCTGCAGATTCTCGATGAGCGCCACGTTCCACCTGAAGCCTTTGTGGGTGCCTGGGCTGGTGCAATGGGACAAAGTCAGTTCATGCCCAGCAGCTTCCTGCGTTTTGCGGTCGATCACGACGGAGACGGTCGAAAAGATATCTGGTCAAACGAGGCGGATGTCTTTGCCTCAATCGCCAACTACCTGAACAAAGCAGGCTGGAAGAGGGGCGTCGGCTGGGGTGGTCCCGCGTCCTTCAATACGCTGGATTTCGCGAGTTTGAAGCCTCTGGATGTTGATCCGAGTTGTCGTGCCCTCAGGCACCATTCTCGCAAAATGTCGATTGCCAGTTGGCAGGGGTTGGGTGTTGTTCCCGACGTTAAGTTAGTTGGCCAACCTTACGCGTTGGTCTCGCCCGAAGCGGGTGCCAACTCGGGATATCTTGTCGGGGGAAACTATCGCGCGATCCTTAATTACAACTGCGCGGATAAATATGCTGTGTCAGTAGGGCTGATGTCCGAAGCGATTGCCGCCGTTGAGCCTGCAACAGACTAGTCAGGAATCATCATAAAAGAAGCGTCGGTTTCGGCGACGACTTCGTTGGTGTCGTTCCGGATCATTAACCCCTTCATCTGGGTTAATCTCGCTTTTTGTTTCGTGCAATGTCCTTCAAGGCGGACGGTGGTGCCAATCGGGAGCGCGTCCCGATAACGGATGTCGCATTTGGCAGTGAATGCCTTAAAACCTTTAAGAAAAAGCCAGTTCGCCATGACATCATCGAGTGCACTAAATACGATGCCGCCGTGTGTCACATTGTCGTACCCACAATGATCGGTGCCCGGTGTGAATTCGCTGTGACAGATATCATCCTCAAGGTGGAAGTCCAGCTTTAGCCCGATAGGGTTTCCGGGCCCACAGACAAAGCAGTGATTGGCATCTGATCGTAATTGACTCATTAACGTGCTCCCGAACTTTTTTGGTGGCGTTTACGCTTAGTGTTTACCGATATCCCGGTATACTGATGATATGTACCTTGATACGCACAAAACCAATTGTCCACACTGCGGTGAAATGATTGAGCTGGTAGTGGACCCCTCTGCAGATCAGGAGTATATCGAGGATTGTCAGGTGTGTTGTTGTCCGATGATGGTGTGCGTCATCATGCGGGAAGGCCAGCCAGAGGTTAGTGTTTTGGCTGAAACCTGAGGCTCAGAAGCTCAGAAGCTCAGAAGGTTAGGTGGGTTCGATCCGGATAAACTTTCCAAGGACTGGCACATAGTTCAGCGCATCCCACATAGAGGCGCGGTAAAGTTCCGCTGGTATCCGGTGTTTGATTTTCTCGTGCAGCGCGGGAAGCTCAGACCAGTGAACACCCTGTTTGTGATGATGCGCTGTGTGGTAACCCAGGTTTCCTGTCATGGCATTGTAGGCGGAGTTCATCGTATTGTAAGAAGCGCTGAAGTCGTCGTCGGTTGATAAACCCGCATGATGGTCGTAGGTCGCCCAGGCGGTAATCAAAAGTCCGGAGAGCATCGGCAGCGCAAAAACCATAAGACCCTGCATGGGATTGGCAATAACTAACAGTATTGCAATGGCGAGGGTTAGCGCTGTATAGATTAAGTGAGTGCGTAAATGTCTTGGATGTTTTTTCCCTACTTCCCATGCTCGTGGATAGGCTGTCGCGGCAACGACTATGGTGTATTCAAGTTCACTCATCTTTGAGCCATCGGCTCTCTGCCATCGACTTTCATCGATGGTCTGGTCCAGATAGTGGTGATGATGCCCAAAGACATGATGCAATAGCCATTGGTTCGTTGTGACACCTGTATGCAGTCCGTAGCTGATTTCCAGAATTCGGTTTAACGGCGTCCAGTTAAATGTCTTGGTATGCTGGTGATGATGGTTCCAGGCGCAGATACAGCCTTTTGGAACAATTGTTAGAACAAAGTAAGACAGTAGTAGCCAAATGCTATCTACGGTGAAATACACTATGAAATCTAACAACGTGAGTGAGAGAATTAAGGAAACCGGAAGCCGGTCTGCGGGATATCTAAACACTGGATTCCTGCCAGGTGAATTCGAGCGAAGTGTAGCATAGGATTATTAGATTTCTAGCTTACAGACGGGCCGAGAAGTAGGGTTTTGGAAAATTGTCCTAAAATGATTGTGGATGGTCAAAAATGATTGTGGATTTTTACAAATGATAGATAAAAAGTCCGGAGAAGTTATTTCTTTCGAAGATGCCAGCAACCCTCATGTACTTGCCAGAAAAGAAGCCAAGTTAAAAAAAGTCCATGATGCATTCAAAGCGGCGAGCGAAGATAAGTTCAAGGACGTGCGTAACCAGCGCCGAAAACGCAAAAACTCCAAGAAGAAAAAATAGCGCCGTTCGACCGCCTCTGTCATTTCGACCGTAGCGGAGAAATCTCCTGCTCGCGAAACTCAAGA
>JABBBA010000217.1 GCA_018607685.1 K189A clade bacterium
ACCAGGTCGCGATCGGAATACGGGTCACTGGTCAAAATAGAGGCTTTAACCCTGACGGCGCGCCCCATACCCAGCTCTTTAGCTTTCTTTTCAGAAACCAGCACTGCTGCTGCAGCACCATCCACATTGACTGAACACATCAATTTCGTGTTTGGGTATGAAATCATCTCTGCGTTCATGACCGTTTCCAGAGGCGTTTCGATCTGGTACATCGCCTTTGGATTCAACGTCGAATGATGGTGATTCTTCACCGACACTTTAGCGAATTGCTCAAAGGTCGTTCCATAGTTACGCGAATGCTCCATGCCCGCCTCGGCGAACACTGCTGGCATAGTGCCGGAACCAAGCAGGCCTTCCTTTGGAATGCCTGTGGCACCGCCACCGCCACCAAGTAATCCTTTGCCCATTTGCTCAACACCAACCGCCAATACCACGTCATTTACGCCGGCCTTGATAGACATCCATGCTTCGCGGAATGCTGTAGCACCCGTTGCACAAGCATTTGCGCAGTTCACAACGCCAATACCGGTCTGGCCAATTTCCTGAAGGATTCGCTGCCCAACCATTGCGCTCGCCTGTCCCAGGTTGCCGCAGTACAACGCCTGCATGTCCTGGATGGTCAATCCTGCGTCGTCCAGTGCCAACAGTGCAGCGGTCGCGCCCAACTGTGGAACTGTCTTGTCAGGAAATCGACCAAACTTGATCATGTCGATACCCATCACATATACATCACTCATAAGTTTCTCCTCGATTGACTATTGTGGTTACGCTGCTGGCTGAAAAAAGTAACTAATATAGCTGTTGCCGTCTTTGTCCTTTCGCCCGAGGGCATCATCGAACACTACATCAACAGGCATGTCGAACTCGATCTTGGATGGATCCGGGTCCACGTTAATCAGATTTCCTTTAACGGTGCCGCCACCCTCAAGATCGACAATTGCCGAAATGTACGGTACCTCAATGCCTGGAAAGCTGCGATGAACGATACTGTAGACATACAACTTACCTTTATTCGCCAGCCGAGTCGGTTTCAATTGATCGCGTGCGCCGCAACTGGAACAGTTGTTTCTTTCGCCAAGAAAAATCGCACCACATTCACATTTTAGACCTTCAAGGTACGGATCATTGGTCCCGGCACCTTTAAGCCACGGTACAACGGGCAGTGGTCCCTCGACCTTCGCTTCTTCAGACATTATTTACCTCAATGGTAGATTGCAAAGGGCTCAAGGGTAAACCTGAAGACCCTACAGTTTCAAGGATTTAAAGGGGACGCAGCACTTAAAAGGGTCTGTCGTAATGTGCTGCGTCCCCATTTAGATAAGTGCTGCGTCCCCTTTAAACGTTAGCCGAAGACGCGGGTCATGGCTTTTTGGGCGCGTTCCCTGAGGGTATCCATTTTGGCGGCCATCACTGGCAGGATCATCTGTTCTACGCCGAGTGCTTCGAATCTGCGCATATCGTCCAGGGATCTGACGCTGGCGTGGGGGCTGACGTACAGCTTGATTTCAGACATTGAGCGACCATTTATCTCCAACTGGCTATTCAGATAGCCCAGCCTCTCTTCGAGCGTATCCGGTGTGAGGTTGAAGCCATACCAGCCCTGCCCCACCTGGGCTACTCGGCGTAGCGCAGGATCACTCTCGCCACCAAAAATGATAGGCGGATGGGGTTGTTGAACTGGTTTCGGATTTTGGTACGACGCCTGAACGGAATAGTACTTCCCTTCAAAACTGGAGACTTCGTCACACCACAGGGTCTTCATGACGGCCAGGCACTCGAGTGTTCGACCGGCCCGGTCTTCCCAGGGAATACCCAGCGCATCGAACTCTTCCTTGAGCCAGCCAATTCCGACACCCAATTCAAAACGTCCACCGGACAAATAATCCAGATCTGCACAGACTTTCGCCGTGTAGACGGGGTTTCTCTGCGGAACCAGACAGATTCCGGTTGCTAGTTTTATCGTCGAGGTATGCGCCGCAACGAAAGTCAGCGCGCTAAAGGGATCCAGCAAGCTTCTGGGCTCGCCGGCAATCCTGCCATCTTCAGTGTATGGATAGCGTGATTCATATTCCGGAAAGAACATCACATGTTCAGGGACCCAGAAACCATAAAAGCCAACCTCCTCCACATGTTGAGCAGCCTCAATTATGTACGATGGACTGGTGTACTCGTTAAACGCCATCTGGCATCCGATTTTCATAGCGACTCCTTATTCTCGATAGACAAGTGCTCAAAAGATGAGCTTTTTACTGGCGGACTAATCAGCCCGAATAACAATGCTGATGCAATGGCGAGGACTCCAGCAACGACATAGGCTAATTGGTAGGATCCACTATACCCGAACAACCAACCGAGCAATATTGGCCCACTCGACACCCCCAACACCGTAATCAGGTTCGACCAGGAATAAAGTCGCGCATAGTGTTTCAGGCCATAAATCTCTGCAATCAACAACGGTTGCAGCATCAACAAATTGCCAACACTAACGCCAAATAACGCCAGTGCCAGATACAGAGAAACAATACCGTCGGATACCCCAATCGTCAGCAACGATACTGACTGAATGATCATCATCAACAAGGTGAATTTGATGGTCGACACCTTTGCAAGAATGAATCCCCCGGCCAATCTGCCAATGACACTGAACGCCGGCATGATCGCAATTCCCCAGGCTGCCTCGCCGGTGGTCAGGCGTTCTGTCAACACACCAAACTGGTGAGTGATCCCGCCCACCTGGGCAGCCATCGTCAGCACATACGACACCGAAAGCCCCCAAAAAAAATGTTGGCGAATCGCATCCGCTGCATCAATCCCGCTCAAGCCAAGGGTACTAACCCCAACAGCACCATCCGCATGCTGATCAATATCCCCAGGATAGGAGCGGAGAATAATCACCGCAATCGGCAGAACGCAGACCAGATAAAGAATACCAAGGCCAGGGAATGCGGTTCCGCGTGGCAGCACATCAAGAACGTAGGCTGAAAACGGCGTGAGAATTACGCCCCCCACGGACAACCCTGTAGAGGCGATGCTGAGCGCCTTTGCTCTGCTGGTCTCAAACCACCTCGCCACCAGGGTGGTCGACGGAAGTAGACCCGACGCAGAAAACCCAATCCCAAAGAGGCCGTAAACGATAAACAGCTCAACCAAGGTCGAGACATAACCAAGGGCAACAAGCGACCCGGATGAAACTAATGCACCAAACCCAACAATGAGCCGTACATCGTACTTTTCCAGCAGTGGCGCAATCACAAGCCCGGACACGCCGCTCATCAGGAAGAAAAAGGTCACGGCGAGTGACGCTGTCGTGACGGCGAAGTCAGTCTCTTTTACCAGAACCTGAATGATGACGGAATGGTTATAAAATCCGAAACCAGACGAAAACATCAGCATGACGAAGAGTGCGCCGACGACTTTCCAGCCGTAAAACAGGTTTTCTTTGCTCACATTTCGTTCGATCAGAAATAATAATGGGGTAGCTACTATGCCATATCATCTGTTGTCACAGTTGGTGCTAAGCTCAAATCCATGAGTAATTGTGAACATAGCTGGTCGACCCCGGGGAGAAAACTCAATCTGGATACCGTTCTGGATGACTGGCTTGGCCCTACCCTCGCGCTGGTGCATTGCGAGGACTGCCGGGAACCAGCTGTTCTGCATCTTGTTACCTGGCGAGGAACCAGCCTCAATGAACGTATATACGCAGCCAGGGTTGTCGACACGTTGATAAGGGATACCTATCTCGCCAACATTGCCCGTGACTACTGCGACCTTACCCGCAAAGCATCAGAAACAGAGGCGCTCATAAACGCATGCCACGAAGACGCACAACTGGTTCTCATGACTACGCCCGGCATGCTTGTTGAAGCGGTTTCCGCTGGGTCATTCAACCCACCGGTCATCCCCTGGCAGGAAATCAAAACAGAAACCTTTGATGACTGGATGAAATTTTTACTGGTATGACAAGGTCTTAGTCATCAGAGATCTATAAGTGGTAACCGTGACAAAACCGGAGAAACACAAAAAGTTCGAGAATCTGGTCAATGCCTACAGCGGCTGGCTGCATCGCTATGCCTACTGGATATCGGGTAACCGCACGATCGCGGACGATCTGGTCCAGGAAACCTATTTAAGGGCCTGGCGATTTCTGGACTCACTTAAAGAAGAATCCGCGGCAAAGAGCTGGCTCACGACGATCCTGCGAAGGGAAAACGCAAGGCGCTTTGAACGGAAGCAGTTCGAGTATTCAGACGTAGAACTGGACTCGCTACCGGCGACCCAAAGCGATTTCGACGCCAGGCCTGAGGTCACGGCACTGCGAATAGCACTCAAAAAACTACCTGCAACCTATCGGGAGCCATTAATACTGCAGGTGTTAGAAGGTTACACACTGGAGGACATCGCGGAGATCATGTCCCTACCCAGAAATACGGTCGCAACAAGATTGCACCGCGCAAGGCAAAAACTGAAGCATCAACTGGAAAACGACGAGCGAATATCAAATGAACTGTCTTGAAACAAGAAGGCTGACTCTCATAAACCCTCAGGATAGTCATCCTGCGCGACTGGTGCACCTGCAGGAGTGTGCCAGCTGCAACCGGTTCGCACGCAAGCTGGTTGCTCAGGACGAGTTAATCAAAGAAGCAACGAAAGTGGATCTGCCCGAAGGTTTTGCGGCCAGAATACTCCTTAACCAGTCACTTCAATCTGCATCGCGTCGGCCCACGCGTTGGACATGGTTGGGACTGGCCGCATCTTTTTTACTGGCCATTGTATTTTTACCCACCCTTATTGAGGACTCCTTCTACAGCCCGTTTGAAACTGAACTGGTTGCACATGTCAGTGCCCACAATGTATTTAGCAAAAACGCACATGATCATGTGACGGAACCCGAGAGGATTCGGCAGATACTGGCTTCCGCAGGCACTGAAATGCCAGAGGATGCTGGCAACATAATCTACGCCTCGACCTGCGTTATCGATGGAGATGTCATGGCCCACCTTCTGGTTGAGAACAATGAGCAACAATATGTCGTATTCGTCATGCCACAGAGCGCCGTTGCTGAGCGGTCATTCAGTCACGCAGACTGGGCGGGACAAATCGCAAGGGTCAATAACCGCAGTATCGCTGTTCTCAACCAGACCGGCGCTGGTCTGCAACCTGCAACAACGGTGTTCAGTGAACAGTTCGCACAGCCTCTGTTAACCAAACGCACGATCTAGCGACTTTTAGTTCCACGATGTTCTTATCTACAAACCATCTACAAGCCATCTACTAACCATGAAACCGGACGACACAAAACTGACTACAACTTAGTCGTCTGTGGTTTCCAATTTGAAAACATCGTTCTCGCGAACAATCCAACCGGCCGTCGGCTCTGGCCAATGTGTTCCAATGACGAGCGTGGGTGAATCTGCGAGTTGTTCAAATGCCTGATTTCGCGTGACAACGGATTGTGCTGGATCGTAATCACTGGTTACTGACCATTCAGGATGCGCCAGTTGACAGGGATGATGGATGAAGTCCCCGGTAATTAAACCGGCTTCGCCCTTTGATTCAATGCTGACACTGACATGCCCAATGGTGTGTCCCGGTGTTGGTACGAGTCTAACTTCATCGCAAACCTGATGATCATTGCTAACCAGGTCGACGAGACCTGCTTCCAGAACGGGCTTGATAGAATCGATGAGTACATCCCGGTTTGAGTCTTTCAACCACTGTTCAACCTCGTCGGCTTCCTGTTCCTCATTCACATAATCAAATTCGGTGCGCTCAATCAGATAACGTGCATTGGGAAAGGTAGGTACCCACGAATCATTTTTCAGCATGGTATTCCAACCCACGTGGTCCAGATGAAGGTGAGTGCAAAGGACGACGTCGAATGATTCGGGTGCAAAACCAGCGCCTTCAAGATCTTTTAGGAAGCTGGTCTGTAACATGTGCCAGTCAGGGAACATCTCACGCGGCTTGTCGTTTCCAACGCATGTATCAACAATGATTCGCTTTGTGGGTGTCTCAATAACCAACGCATGAATACTGAATTTCAAAACACCTTCCGGCGTTATGAAATGAGGATTGAGCCATTCTATTGGCAACACAGCTTCCGGGGTTGCCAGCGGCAGGAAGGCTTCAAGACCCTCGAAGGTTAGCTCGACGAACTGGGTAATGGTGACGTCACCAATTTTCCAGCTTTGGGTTGTTTGCGCTGCCATCGTTGTTACTGCTCCTTATGGGACCTTTCCGCTTCGATCGAGATTTTCGATATTCGCAGGCTATCCACTTCAATAGGATTTGAATAGCTTTGCCAAGTGACCGGCGTTAATAACCGGGGTATCACAGTTCTCTAGCATACCCGCGCCGGTCAACGCCGAGCGACAAGGGTATTCAGCTAATAGTTAAACCGCCAATATCGACGATGTGCCAATCTATCGGCGTTTAGTTTTATGATGTCTGCGCAACGATATGCCACCAGGAGAATTCTCAATTTGCAAAACCTGAAACTGGACAACAGCCAACTGTCTGCGATCTATTCACCTGCTGATAACGCCAGCGCTCTGCTCGTCCTGGCGCATGGTGCGGGCGCTGGTTTTGAGCATGCGCACATGAATGCGCTGTCGAAGGCCCTGAACAACGCGGGTATCAGCACACTGCGGTTTAACTTCCCGTTTACGGAAGAAGGCCGGCGTAGAGTAGACAAAGCAGATGTATGTATCGATTCCATTGACCATGCTGTGGCAACGGCGAAACGACTCTGCCCGAAGTCAAAACTGTTTATCGGCGGGCATTCTTTTGGTGGACGGATGTCGACTCACTATGCGGCGGAGCATCGTGATGTCGCGACGGGCATTATTTTGTTCTCCTTTCCACTTCATCCCAGCAAGAAACCAGCGATAACCAGAGCTGCTCACCTGCCCGCAATCAAGCAACCAATGTTATTTCTATCAGGTGAGCGAGACACGCTGGCGGATGCAGAGCTGCTTCAATCAGTAACGGACCCATTAGCCAACGCACAACTGCATTGGCTGGAAACGGCGGATCACAGCTACAAGATTCTTAAGCGAACACGAAAGTCCGCAGAGGATGTTTATGCCGAGGCAGCCAGGGTTGCCTCGGCATGGATTGAACAATGCTGACCAGAGGCCAGAAAAACTACTTCATGCTGCTCAGGAATTCCAGAGTCCGATCATAGGCACCATCTTCTATCCCCATAATGGCAGCATTGAAATCTGTCACACCCGCATCCTCGAAGCGTTTAATTTCACCACGCAGGGTATTTTCATCACCGATAATGGCGATATCCTGCGGGCCATCTACACCCTCACGATCCAGCATCGCGCGGTAGCTGGGTAGCTGCCCATACATCACCAGACTTTTCCCGATAGTTTCGCGAGCCTGGTCAACATTGGTGGTCAGTACAATGGGAACACCGCCAACGACGGTTGCATCGCTTCGCCCTAAACCAGGCACGATGTGATTAGCCATCGTCTTGGGTCCAACCATCCAGGTATTTGTTCCGTCAGCCAGTTCACCGGCAATCTTTAACATGACGGGCCCGAGAGCCGCCACAACCACCGGCATGCGATCTGCACCGGGAACATCCAAAGCCAGTCCATGCACGCTGTATTGCTCGCCATCAAAATTCACGGTTTCACCGCGAGTTAACGGCATCAGCACTTCGAGATATTCACGCATGTGTTTTGCTGGCTTGTCGTAAGACATACCCAACATATTTTCGATAACCACCTGGTGTGACAACCCAATACCCAGTGTAAACCGGTTTTTGGAGGCTGCCGCCGTGGTCATTGCCTGCTGTGCAATGGCGGTAGGATGCCTGGGGTAAGTCGGGGTTACTGCCGTACCCAGTCCGATTCTATCTGTTTCCCTGCCGATGATTGCAAGGGTGGATATTGCGTCAAAGCCAAAGATATTTGCCAGCCAGACATTATCAAGACCCGCTGCTTCGACTCGCTTGGCGACATCGACGATGCCATCCAACGTGTTGTTCGCGCCATCAGCACCAATCATCGTTCCAATTCGCATTACCGTTTCTTCCTGATCAATAAAAGACGCTATCCTGAAGCATCGGTTGAACTATCTCAAGGTACCTGCTGGTTGGTCCCTGGACCGGGCTGAAACCTTGACTCAACCGATATCCACTACTTTTCCCGGGTTCATAATGTTCTTTGGGTCAAAAGACAGCTTTACCTGACGCATAAGAGCCAGGCTCGCGCCATGCTCAAGTGCCATATAAGGTAACTTGCCGTAACCAATGCCATGCTCCCCGGTGGCGGTCCCACCCATCTCGATGGCCCGCTTGACCAGACGGTCATTAATGCCTTTGGCCGCGGCCATCTCTTTGGGATTATCCGTATCAACCAGCAGCAGAAGATGGAAATTGCCGTCTCCTACGTGCCCAACCATCGGCGCTATAACACCGCTGGCCTCAACATCGACCCGCGTTAGCTGTATACATTCAGTCAGCCTGGAGATGGGCACACAGACATCCGTCGGCCAACCACTGCAACCCGGGCGAAGCGCCATCCCGGCATAGTAAGCATCGTGTCTGGCCTGCCACAGCCGGTTCTGCTCTTCCTGCTTGATTGACCAGAGGAACTCACCGCCACCGTAACCTTCGGTGATTTCTGCGACCCGCTCGCTTTGTTCAATGACCGAGGCTTCAGTACCGTGAAATTCAAAAAACAGCGTGGGCAGTTCTGCGTAGGACAATTTTGAGTAAGCGTTCACCGCCCTGACCTGCACCTCATCCAGAAACTCAACCCGCGCTACAGGAATGCCCATCTGGATGATATTGATGACCGAATCCACCGCGCCTTCCAACGTCTGAAAAGCGCAAACACCGGCAGAGTGTGCTTCAGGTAAGCCGTAGACTTTGAGCTGTACCTCGGTAATGACACCCAGCGTGCCCTCAGATCCGCAAAACAGGTGAGTCAGGTCGTAGCCCGAGGATGATTTTCGTGCCCTGCCACCTGTCTGGACTATTTCCCCGCTCGGCATGACGACGGTTAGCCCGAGAATATTCTCCCGCATCGTGCCGTATCGGACCGCATTTGTACCCGATGCTCCAGTTGCCACCATTCCGCCGAGCGTCGCATCCGCGCCTGGATCAACCGGAAAGAACAAACCATACCGTGCCAGCTCTGCATTCAGTTGTTTTCGTGTCACGCCGGCCTGAACCCTGACATCAAGATCCTCAGGATTGATTTCAAGAATTTTATTCATTGTTGAAAGATCGACACACACACCGCCGTGAAGCGCCGCAACGTGTCCTTCGAGGGATGTGCCAACCCCGAATGGAATGACCGGAGTATCGGAATCCGCGCACTGCCCAACGATACTCGCCACTTCGTCGTTAGTGCCTGGGAAAATCACAAGATCTGGCGGTGCTGGTGTATGAAAAGATTCATCACGACCATGCTGGTTCAGCACATCCCTGTTGCGGCTGGCCCGCTCTCCGAACTGATCGGACAACACTTCTATTATGTTCATCAATTGCAATCTACTCTCAATGTATAACGTTCAATCACTCTGTACCCGGGTATCTTTTTGAGTTTGGGTTCAGGTTAAGACATGGAGGCTTTTATGCACACTCATTTACTTGCGCGCGGTCTCAAAACTGATTGCCAGATCCAGAATATTACGAAGCTGACGATCCCTGGGTACACGGGCGTGTTTACCTATGAGGTAACAGTCGATTCCGGCACTGCGAGCACCTTGATAGTCATGCTCGTAGCTGTCACCCACATAAATGACTTCATCTGCGGTTAAACCCAGGGTCTCAAGTGTCAGTTCGAATATCAGGGGGTGAGGCTTTGCACGGCCCACATCAACAGACAGCGTGACCACTTCAAACAGCCCGGTTAGCCCCATACTGTTCAGCAAGGTGCTCACCATTGGCGGGTAATGGGTGTTGGAAATCAGCGCCAGTCGATAATGCTTCGACAGGCGTTTCAGCAGACCCGCT
>JABBBA010000180.1:0-9520 GCA_018607685.1 K189A clade bacterium
AGGCAATGAACTCGCCACCAGCTACAGACGGAAAATGTTTACATACTTGCATTAAGTTGGCAAAGCTAACTTAATGCGAGCCCGTAATCCTGTGATTACCTTCCAATTTTTCAATCCACCGGACCTGTAAACCCATACAGTATCTGCTAAACTTTTGAGGGTCAGATCTTGAAACTTGGATCTCGAAGCTGGATCGTGACACGATCAGTTCTTACAAAAGAGGCGTGTACTAAATGACACCGGAACTCGCTGCGGCTTTCCTAACAGGTTGTTTTCTTTCAGCCATTTTTACCTACTTTCTGGTTTCTCGATTTGAGAAGGCGTCGGCGACAGAAAAATCGGAGGTTATAGGCAGCCAGCTTGGCATTAGTCAGGGGGAATTGATCGAACAGCAGGTTTTGAACGCCTCCCTCAGTGAACGGCTTGAGGGCAGGGAAGCCAAGATTGGCGAACTGGAGCTGCAGCTTTCGAACCTGAGTGGAACACTTGAACAGGAACGAGCCAGCCTGAATTCAACACGTGAACAAATTTCTCGGCTTGAAACCACGCTCACAGAACAACAGCACCAGGCGGAAGAAAAACTTAACCTGCTTAAAGAGGCGAAAGAATCCCTGCATGACGGGTTTAAGAACCTGGCTAATGAAATTTTTGAGTCGAAGCAGAAAGAGTTCAAGGTTCAAAGTAAAGAACAACTCAGCGGTGTGCTTGACCCACTGCATGAAAGGATCAAATCCTTCGAAAAGCGAGTTGAACAGACCTACAGTAATGAAGCCAAGGAGCGTTTCTCCCTCGTCAAGGAAGTTAAGAACCTGCAGGAACTTAACAGCAGGATTGCTCAGGACGCTGTTAATTTAACCAACGCCCTCAAGGGCGAGAACAAGACCCAGGGGATCTGGGGTGAAATGGTACTTGAAAAAGTACTGGAGAATTCCGGTTTAGAGAAAGGCCGGGAATACGAAATCCAGGTGTCGCTCAAGCAGGATGATGGCAAACGATACCAACCTGATGCCATCGTGCGTCTTCCGGAAGGGAAAGATGTCATTGTGGATTCCAAGGTCTCACTTACCGCCTATGAACGCTACTGTTCAGCGGAAGATGACGAAGAAAGAAAAGAAGCCCTGAAAGCACACACGCTATCGATCAGATCCCACATCAAAGACCTGGCAAGCAAAGACTACCAAAACCTCGAAGGTGTTCGGACGCTGGATTATGTCTTGTTGTTTGTACCCATCGAGTCGGCTTTCTCCTTGGCAACCCAGGAAGATACGGGGCTTTATTCTGACGCTCTTTCCAGACACATAGCCATTGTTACACCGTCCACGTTGCTGGCGACACTCCGTACGATCCAGAATATGTGGCGCGTCGAGCAACAAAACAAGAATGCGGAAGAAATCGCGGACAGGGCTGGCAAACTGTATGACAAGTTCGTTAGCTTTGTATCAGATCTGGAACTGATCGGTAGCAGGCTTGAATCTACCCAGGGTGCCTACCAGGACGCGTACAACAAACTCGCGAGCGGACGCGGCAATCTGGTAAAACGTGCAGAGGATATGAAAACACTCGGCGCCAAGGCCAGCAAGTCGCTACCCCAGAACCTGGTGGAAATGCCGCAGCGTGACACGCCGGTTTCTATTTCTTCGGTCGATAAATAAGAAAGCTGTCCATAATCTGACAATACCCCGGGGGGGCCTGTGTCTGAGAAAAATAATCATGCTTACTGGCAGGCAAACCTGCGATTGATGCTGGTGCTACTGGTCATTTGGTTTAGTGTCTCGTTTCTGGCGGGCATTATCTTTGTCGACTTCCTCAACCAGTTTCGTCTTTTTGGTTACAAGCTTGGCTTCTGGTTTTCGCAACAGGGTTCGATCTACTTTTTTGTAGTGCTGATTTTTGTCTATACCTGGCGAATGAATGTCCTGGACAAAAAGTTCGGCGTAGAAGAGGAGTAGCTGATGTCCGCGCAGTTACTCACTTATCTGTTTGTCGGGGCCTCGTTCACGCTCTACATTGGTATTGCCATCTGGAGTCGCTCATCCTCCACTAAAGAATTCTATGTGGCCGGTGGTCACGTTAGTCCTATGGCAAACGGCGCGGCGACGGCTGCTGACTGGATGTCTGCAGCCTCATTTCTTTCAATGGCAGGGATTATTGCGTTTGAGGGCGCCGATGGTGCCAGGTATCTGATGGGCTGGACGGGTGGGTACGTACTACTCGCGCTGTTACTTGCACCTTACCTTAGGAAGTTCTCGAAATTTACAGTGCCTGATTTTGTCGGCGATCGTTATTACTCACAGACCGCGAGGCTTGTTGCGGTGGTCTGTGTCATTTTTATCTCGTTTACCTATGTCGCGGGACAAATGAGGGGGGTTGGAATCGTGTTTAGCCGCTTCCTTGAAGTAGATATCAATACCGGGGTAGTGATCGGTATGGGGATCGTTTTTTTCTACGCGGTTCTGGGCGGCATGAAGGGCATCACGTACACGCAGGTGGCCCAATATTGTGTGCTGATTTTTGCCTACCTGGTGCCCGCCATTTATATCTCAATCGCATTGACCGGCAATCCACTGCCTATGCTGGGTCTCGGTTCTGAGATGGCGGACGGCAGCGGTGTATACCTGTTGGACAGGCTCGATGGCCTGACGACTGAACTCGGTATGGCTGCGTTTACCGCAGGCAACAAATCGACCATTGATATGGTGTTTATTACAGCGGCATTGATGGCCGGAACCGCAGGGTTGCCGCACGTGATTGTTCGATTTTTCACGGTGCCAAGGGTAAGGGATGCTCGTATTTCAGCCGGTTACGCCCTGGTATTTATTGCGCTGCTCTACACAACCGCGCCGGCTGTGGCCGCTTTTGCTCGCATCAATATCATCAACAATGTGGACGGCATGATCTACGAGGATGCGCCGTCCTGGTTTAGTAAGTGGGAAGACTCCGGGTTGATCGCGTGGCGCGATAAGAATGAGGACGGTGTGGTGCAGTACCGGGGAGGCAACGCGTTGCAACCGGCAAAACCTGCCTTCACCGGAGAACGGGGTGCCAGTGGCGAACGGCTGCTTGGAAACAGCTTTACGGCCAGTGAAAACGAGTTGTATATCGACCGGGATATTATTGTGCTGGCCCATCCGGAAATTGCGCAGCTACCCAATTGGGTCATTGCCCTGGTGGCGGCGGGAGGGCTTGCTGCTGCTTTATCAACGGCGGCCGGATTACTCCTGGTCATCTCTACCGCCGTCTCCCATGATCTGATGAAAAAGACCTTCAAGCCAGGGATCACTGACCGTCAGGAACTCCTGTTTGCTCGAATTGCCGCAGCAGTCGCAATCGGTATCGCCGGTCTGTTTGGCATTTACCCGCCGGGGTTTGTTGCTGAGGTGGTGGCCTTTGCCTTTGGCTTGGCGGCCGCGAGTTTTTTCCCGGTCCTGCTGCTCGGCATTTTTTACAAGAGAATGAACAAGGAAGCCGCCATTACAGGCATGATCACAGGGCTTGTGTTCACCTTTTCGTATATCGCCTATTTTAAGTTCGTTAATCCTGCTGATAACAATCCGGATCACTGGTGGTTCGGTATTTCTCCTGAAGGTATAGGCACGCTGGGGATGCTGGCTAATTTTGTTGTGTCGCTGGTGGTCTGCAGGTTCACACCACCACCACCCGCCGAGGTGCAGGCCCTGGTTGAAAGTATCAGGGTGCCTGGTTAAGGGGGCCTGCTTAGGGGCCCTCGTTGATCTTTTGGGACGCTGGTGTTTCCATGTAAACACATCCCTAACCGTTTATAACAGGAAGGCGACATCTTGATTGAAGCAGATGATCTGATCAGTCAGTACGAGAGCGAAGGTATTAAACGCGTAAAGCTTGGCTTTACGGATATCGATGGTGTGCTTCGCGGCAAGTACATCAGCCTTGATAAGTTCAAGAGTATCGCAGCCGGTACAGCCGGTTTTTGCGACTGTGTTCTAGGCTGGGACATGGATGACCAGTTGTACGACAACGCTAGATACACGGGTTGGCACACTGCTTTTCCTGATGCGGCGTTTCGCCTTGACCTGGCGACTGAGCGGCGGCTGCAGGATGAGAATAATCTGCCATTCTTTCTGGCGGAATTTGTTGCCGACGACGGTGGTCTGCATCCGATATGCCCACGTAGCAGATTGAAGCACATTCTTGGCATTGCCGATTCAATGGGCTACCGGCCAAGGCTTGCCTTCGAGTACGAGTTCTTTATTTTTAATGAGACCGCCCAGTCTGTCCGGGATAAGAACTACAGGGACCTGATTCCATTGTCCCCCGGGAATTTTGGCTACTCTGTTTTAAGAACCATGACTCACTCTGATCTCTTCAATGAGTTCATGGATTACTGCATAGCACATGATTTCCCAATCGAAGGACTGCACTGTGAAACCGGACCGGGCGTTTGGGAGGCGGCGATAACCGTTGATGATGCACTTGCGGCCGCGGACAAGGCTGTCCTGTTCAAGACGTTCGCAAAAGCGTTTTTCCAAAAACGGGGCATGATTGCCACCTTTATGGCCAAGTGGTCTATGGACTATCCAGGCCAAAGTGGTCATGTTCACCAGTCGCTGCTGTCTACGGACGACGGCCGAAATGTTTTCTTTGATGCAAACGAGCCTGACTCAATGAGTGAAACGATGCGCCATTATGTTGGTGGGCTGCGTCGTCACATGAAGCCGCTACTGGCGGTGACTTCTCCAACCATTAACAGTTATACCCGGCTTGTAAAGGGTGCCTGGGCGCCTACGGCGGCAACCTGGGGCGTGGAAAACAGAACGGCAGCGCTGCGCGTCATCAAAGGGTCAGATAGCTCGCAGCGAGTGGAGTTTCGAGTTGGGTCGGCTGATGCAAACCCTTACCTTGTTGCCGCGGCGAATCTGGCCGCGGGGCTTGCCGGTATCACCGAGAAGACAGACCCGGAGGAGCCCGTTACAGGCAACGCTTATGAATTGCAGGATGCGTTGCCTGGGCACTATCAACTGTGCGGCAATCTGCGAGATGCCACTCGTGAGTTAGTAAATTCAGAGGTTGCCGCCCGGATGTTTGGCGATACTTTTGTGGATCACTACGCAGCCTCCCGTGATTGGGAGGTGCGCGAGTACGAGCGTGCCGTCAATGACTGGCAGCTGCGTCGATATTTTGAAATTATTTAAAGGATACATCGCCCGATAATGAAAATAGGAATACTTCAGGCAGATTCGGTGCTGGATCAGTTCCAGCCGGTGCACGGTAATTATCCGGGCATGATCGCGGGAACCCTGGGTCAGGCGGCGGATGAACTACAGGTGGTGGCAGAGTTCGTGAACTATGACGTTGAACACGGGGTCTATCCCGATGCCATTGAGGAATGCGACGGCTATGTCATTACAGGTAGTAAAAAGAGTGTGTATGACGATGAGCCCTGGATAGAACCGCTTAAGGCGTTCACCCGGGAATTGCATGCTGCCGAGAAAAAACTGGTTGGGTTATGTTTTGGGCACCAGTTGATCGCTGATGCCCTGGGAGGGCAGACGCTGGGGGCAGAAACAGGCTGGTGCGTTGGTATCCACAGGAGCGAGGTTCTTCACTCAAGCTGGTTCATGGAAGACGATGAACTGAGCTTCTATACGTTGATCGTTTCGCACAGGGATCAGGTCATGCTGTTGCCCGAAGGCGCACAATTGCTGGCCTCGGCAGAGCAGTGTCCAAACAGTATGTATAGCATTGGAGATCATATATTCACCATGCAGGGCCATCCTGAATTCAATCGAGAATATTCGAGAGACCTGATGGAAATGCGGCGGGATATTCTCGGGCCAGAAACCTATAGAGCGGGGGTTGCCTCTCTCGATGAGCCGCTGATGCGGGATATTGTTTCTCGCTGGATCATTCGCTTCATAAAAGGTAAACCTGCGTTGGTTTAGTCTCTATAATCCTGCCTTTTTTCTTGAATCATCATCGGCAGGAACCCTATGAGTTGGCAATCACGATTTGAAGAGCTAATCACTAACAAAGTATTTGAGTTTTTCATTATCTTTATCATTATGGCATCCGCGCTGACCGTGGGTGCCAAGACTTACAACATCACACCTTTCTGGCTCTCGGTTCTGGCAGTTGCGGACATCGGGATCACCGTGATCTTTATTACCGAGATCAGCATACGGTTTCTGGCAACTCATCCACGTCGGGATTTTTTCAAGAACGGCTGGAATATTTTTGACACATTGATCGTCACCATCAGTCTGATTCCATTAGACAATAGCGACATGGCGCTGGTGGCTAGGCTGGTTAGGGTTTTCCGTGTGCTTAGAATGATCAGTATCATTCCGGAGCTGCGAATCCTGCTTAACTCGCTGTTGAAGGCGTTGCCGAGACTGGGTTATGTCATGGCGTTGATGTTCATCATTTTCTATATATACGCCGCTGCAGGCAGCTTGATCTTCGAGGATGTTAATCCGGTGTTATGGGGTGATATCAGTATCGCGATGCTCACTCTGTTCAGGGTAATGACGCTTGAGGATTGGACGGACGTGATGTACGAAACCATGGTTGTCTACCCAATGTCATGGACCTTTTATATTTCCTTTATTTTCCTGACAGCATTTGCCTTCCTGAATATGGTCATTGGGATTGTGGTGAATGTGCTTGAGGAGGAACACCAGAAAGAAAGGGACGCGGACCCGGATATCCTTCATCTGGAAGATGTCTATGCAGAAGTTAAGGCGCTACGGGCGCTGATAGAAAAGCAGCAAGGGGGAAGCTCGGGATCAGGGCCATAACCAGGCTGCACCCCGGACGCCGGATGAGTCGCCATGTTGGGCCTTTTTGATGCGCGTGCCAACATGATCTGAGAAAACGTACTTCCCAAGCTTTAAAGGCACCTCCTCATAGAGCTTTTCGATATTGGAGACCCCACCACCCAGTACAATGGTGTCCGGGTCCAGTATGTTGATAACGCCCGCGAGCGCAGCGGCGAGCTGTTCAAAGTATTCGTCCAATACCTGGCCTGCTGTGGCTTCACCACTGGCATCCAGGGCTGAAATCTCAAGGGCCGAAAGTGTTTTTCGTGAGTATGTTGCATAGGTTTTTGCGAGTCCCGGACCAGAGATCCAGGTTTCGATACAATCCAGACGGCCGCAGAAACATTCCCGGCCGCGATTCAGGTCTGTCATTTCCGGCATGGGGTTATGACCCCACTCGCCACTGATCCCACTCGGCCCCTGCACCAGCTTGCCATCCACCACAATTCCGCCGCCGACTCCGGTCCCGAGAATAACGCCGAACACAACAGGGCTATCTAAACCTGCTCCATCGGAGGCCTCGGAAAGGGCAAAGCAATCTGCATCGTTAGCCAATCTCACGGCGCGACCCAGGTGTTGCTCCAGATCATTGCGAAGGTATTTGCCGTTAAGGCAGGTGCTGTTTGAGTTTCGCATTACCGGTAACAGGGGGGATATAGACCCCGGTGTGCCAATACCTACCGGCAGTTGCTTATCGTTAGTTAACGTGTCGATGAGGGTTGAAATCGCGTCGAGAATACCCGGGTAATCTTCCTGTGGCGTTGGAAGTCGTTCTCTGCGCTTTATGTCGCCGGTTGAATCCAGGAGGACACCCTCTATTTTGGTGCCTCCCAGATCGATACCAAGGCGGTTCGGTTTCTGTTTCAAGTCGTGTAGCGCTTCGTGATTAAAGCGCCACTATAACGCCAAATCAGCGCCCAGATCACCCGCGCATAACCTCGTCATAGCCTGCGGGTTCGTCTTCAAGAATCATGTAGGCCAGGCCATAAGCAATCAGGATACTTGGGGCGTGAATGAGCAGGCCAATGACCGCCGCCAGCCTTACCCAGAAGCGCGGGATATCGAGGTACCTTGCAACGCCCGAGCAAACTCCACCGAGCTTTCCGTGTTCGGTATCCAGATAGATTTCCTGCCCGTCATTAAATATGTCTTTCATTTTGCTTCTTCCTGTCTTGGGTGAATCGATTGATGCCGGTGGCCTATTCACTAATAGGCAATCTACTAATAGAAAGGGTGCGCTAGTGGTGCCTGACGAAGAACAGGTTCCTGCCGCTTGAAGTATCGGTGCAAAAGCCCATGGCCATCTGCTGTTCGGTGATACCTGAACGAACATGGCTTTCTGCAAAGACGCCAAAGGAAACGACGAATGCTGTCAGTAGCGCCGCTGAAATCCAGTTCATGTTGGGCTTGAAATGTTTCATGGCTGTGTTCATGTTTGCTCCCCAAAGTAGTTCAACTTTCCGCCAGCCAGTCGCTGACCGATCAACACTTCAATTACTCCTGTGTTAGATAATCCACTTTCCGTGCCAACTCCTTGGGTTGTCTTAACTTATTGAAAAAAAAGGAAATGTTCCGGAGAGGTGAAATAGAGGAAGGTGGTTTCACAGGCAGGTTTAATCAAATTTACGAACGAGTAGTGAAACTCGCCAATCGCCTCAGCCTCTGGACCATGCGTGTATACTTGCCGCCTTGTACAACAGATGATTGATGGTAGATTGATGAATGGTGCGATGAGTCTGCTAAAGACGCTGACCAACAATGGGGTTGAGGTCTGTTTTACTAATCCCGGAACTTCTGAAATGCATATGGTTGCTGCCATAGGACAAACCGGGGGGATGCGGTCGATCTTGAGTTTGTTCGAAGGTGTTTGTACCGGTGCGGCTGATGGTTATGGGCGTATCGCGGGCAAGCCAGCCTGCACGCTGTTGCACCTGGGACCAGGTTTGTCTAATGGCTCGGCTAACCTGCACAACGCCAGGAAAGCGAACTCGCCTGTTATTAATCTGATTGGGGATCACGCAACCTACCATAAACAATATGACGCGCCCCTCAACTCGGACGTCATTGGGCTTGCAAAGCCTGTTTCCCATTGGGTAAGAAGCGTCAAAGATGCAGCGTCCCTGCCGGGTGATGCCGCCGATGCGGTCGTTGCCGCAAATATCAAACCAGGTCAGATTTCGACATTGATCGTGCCCGCTGACTGCGCCTGGGATGAATCAGTGGAGCCGGTAGCCCGAAGGGAAATGCCATCAACGCCTCTCGTGAATGAGCGTTCAATTGCTAAAGCAGCTGAAATGCTAGGTAACGGCAAGCCAACCGTGATTCTGATGTCTAACCTTGCCCTGACAGAACAAGCCCTTCGTTTTGCTGACCAGATCGCGCAGCATGCAAATGCCCGGGTGTTCTGCGATACGTTCACCTCAAGATTACCGCGAGGCGAAGGTCGTTGCAGTGTCGAGCGTCTTGCCTACTTCGCCGAGCAGGCAACGGTGCAAATTGAACATGCAGAGCAGTTGATTACAGTGGGTACCAAAGCACCGGTCGGTTTTTTCGCGTACCCCGGTAAGGTCAGTGAGTTCTATCCTGAGGGATGTGATATTCATTCACTCGCCGAAGTACATGAAGATGCTGAAGCAGCGCTGGAAGGATTAGTGGCGGAGTTGGGCGCACAACACCAGACACTAAGGCTAAATCCACTCAAGAACCCGGGTCTTTCACATGGTGAC
>JABBBA010000180.1:9530-9934 GCA_018607685.1 K189A clade bacterium
AGGCGGTTCCATCGGGTTCGGTTTACCG
This sequence comes from K189A clade bacterium, assembly GCA_018607685.1. GTDB lineage: Bacteria > Pseudomonadota > Gammaproteobacteria > Pseudomonadales > Azotimanducaceae > UBA9659. Next base: position 9,559 of record JABBBA010000180.1, read on the forward strand.
ACGTCCATCGGCGCGGCGGTTGCCAGACCTGAGGCCAAGGTCGTGTGTCTACATGGTGATGGTGGTGCTATGTATACGATCCAGTCACTGTGGACGATGGCGAGGGAGCAACTCGATATTTGTATCGTCATTTTTGCTAACCGTAAGTACCAGATCCTGCAGATTGAACTTGCAAGAGTTGGCGCTCAGTCGATGAACAAGAAGACCCTTGATATGCTGGACCTGTCTAACCCTGACCTGGATTTTGTTGGGCTCGCGAACAGCATGGGCGTCGCGGCCTACAGAGCCACGACGGCGGATGAGTTTAACCTGATGTTTGAGCGTGCGATGAAAGAGCCAGGTCCAAGATTGATTGAGGCAATACTCGATGTTGATG
>JABBBA010000260.1 GCA_018607685.1 K189A clade bacterium
GCTCTATACAGCCCTGCATCCACAGAACGTTAACAAGCTGGTGGCCATCGAGGGGATGGGTCCACCACCGGCAATGGTGCAGGAGCATTTAGACAAGCCAATGAAAGACCGCATACATCATTGGATGGATGATTTGCGCACCCAGTCAGCACGAGTGAGCCGGCGTTACGCGACACTGGAAGACGCCTGCGAGCGGATGCAATCTGAAAACCCACATCTATCTGCTGAACAGGCGCAGCATCTAACCATTCACGGCGCCAATCAGAACGAAGACGGTACCTTCAGCTGGAAATTTGACAACTACGTTCGCTCATTTCCACCAACAGGTGTGCCATTTGAAGAAACCTCGGCGATGTATGGCGACATCACCTGCCCAACAATGTTGGTAAGAGGATTGGAATCCTGGGCTTCCGACCCAATCGAGGATGGCAGAGTGAACAGTTTTAACTGTCCTCTGACCGTTGAGCCTTTTGAAAAGGCAGGCCACTGGGTTCACCACGATCAGCTGGACGGGTTCGTCGGCAAGGTGAAGCAATTTCTGGACTAAGCCGGATGCAAACAACAGATCCATTCGGGTAGACACTCAGCCCGCGCCGCTGCTGCTATCGTCAACAGGGGAAACGTACGGTCTGGGAATCTGTGTCGTAGGACGAAACATTCTGGGGAACGACACAATGACCAAACTGATTAGAGTGATTCGCCTGTCAGCATTAAACCGCATCAAAAAAAACCAGCATGCTGGTTTGTTTTAGCAAAGGAATACGCGGTTCATTAAAATTGACTTTGGAATTATTCAAAGTGTCATGCTGGATTGGCAGGTATAAACAACACGATTGGTGATTCCCGCTCGCTCGAAGATAGTGCAATCTCTATGGCAATTGTCTTTGTGAATTCACAGTCCCGCATTTTCTCGGGAAGATCGTTCCCAAGGACTGTAACGCACTACAAAAGGATAGAGACCCCCTGATGAACGCAGCAGTGTTAGCACCCATGCAGCAACTACAAGACCAGCTGCAAGCCTTCATGGACGAAAACATCTATCCCAACGAAGAAATCTACCAGGCGCAATTGAATAGTCTTCCAGACCGATTCTCTACGGTACCACTCATGGAAGAGCTCAAGGCCAAAGCCAGGGCCCAGGGATTGTGGAACCTGTGGATGCCGAAAAACCACGGCGGTCTCTCCAACGAGGATTATTGCTCCCTGGCAGAGATGATGGGCCGTGTGTTGTGGTGCCCTGAAGTGTTTAACTGCAACGCGCCCGATACCGGCAACATGGAAGTATTTATCAAGTATGGTACCGATGCACAAAGAGCCCAGTGGCTTGAACCCCTGTTAGATGGCGAGATTCGCTCGTCCTATTGCATGACCGAACCGGATGTAGCATCAAGCGATGCAACGAACGTGCGTACGTCCATCACACGAGATAACGATGAATATGTCATCGATGGTCGCAAATGGTTTGTAACCAACGCCCCCTACGAGCGAACTAAAATTTTCATCGTGATGGGCAAATCTGACCCGGACAATAGCAACCGGCACCTGCAACAAAGCCAGATCCTGGTGCCTAAAGATGCCCCAGGCGTTGAGGTAGTGAGGCCGTTAACAACACTTGGCTATGACGATGCACCGCTCGGGCATGCCGAAGTGCATTTCAATAAGGTTCGTGTGCCTGCCGAAAATATTCTGCTCGGCGAAGGCAGGGGCTTCGAAATTGCTCAGGGAAGATTGGGCCCTGGCCGGATTCATCACTGTATGCGGCTTATTGGCAGTGCCCAGCGCGCGCTTGAATTCGCCTGTCGTCGGGCCGTGAGCCGGGAAACCTTTGGCCGCAAGCTTGCCGATCATCAATCCGTACTGGAAGACATCGCCAAATCATTCAGTGAGATTGAGCAGGCAAGATTGTTGACGCTTAAGACCGCACGCAGAATCGATGAGTTGGGTGCCAAAGATGCGCGAGACTTTATCGCCGCCTCGAAAATCTCTGTGCCCTTAATGGCTCAAACCGTGATTGATCGGTGCATGCAGATTCACGGTGCCGGTGGCCTGACAGCCGACTATCCGATGGCGGAGGCCTTTAACTATGCTCGCTGGTGTCGCCAGGCAGATGGCCCGGATCAGGTGCACATGATGGCGCTGGGAAAACAAATCGTGAAACGTTTCGCCAGTTAACCCGGCTTCAATCTACAACTAAAGTCACCAGGTTGCTTGAGCAATTATTTCGAAAAACTCATGCAACCCGTAGACAAGTTCGCTACTGTCACCGGCGGTATGCACTCAACCCCTTCGCGACAAAAATGTTACCTATGTGACCGGTATGTACCCACCCAATGCTGATTGGCACTGGCCTCAGTGACCTGCTAACCAGCGTTCTTCCAGACGGTACAACCAGACTTCTTCGAAACTCATTGGATCTCGCTGAATCGCAGAGAGGTTCGCCCATACGGCAGCGAACTCAGAGAGCTCCTCATCACTCACGACGCGAACCGCTCGTGCAGGATAAATAGTGTCTTGCACGCGAACTCTGACGAGCGGGCTCTTTTCTATATGTTTTACCCAGTTTGTTCTTGTGTCACCCGCGTAAACGTAGAACCGACCATCTAACTGAACATAGGTGAAGTTGATCGAATAAGGGTCTTCGGGCCTGGTTTCCAACTGTGCGACAGCCGAGTCTTCATCAAGCTGCCATCTATCCGGCACCGCTGCAACCGTACCACTCAATTCGCCACCCGCGGCAAAGATAAACGGACCATCGCACGCCGAGAGCATGAGCAAGCATGCTGCTAACGAAATTACATGTAATGTTGGACGCATTTTTAACCTCAACCAGTGGGGACCAATCGAATCAATGACCCGGTTTGGTTGTGCTCGATCAGCACGTAAACGAAGCCATCGTATCCCATCTCGACATCGCGAATTCGCCCCAGCCTGGTCAGTAGTCTTTCTTTTTCGACCACTCTGCCCGCTTCGATACGAACTCGGAACAATGTTTGCGCTCGTAGACTACCTACAAGCAGATCATTCTGCCAATTCGGAAACTGATCACTATTGTGAAAGATAAAGTTTGATAGTGAAGGCGCAGGGGTGAAATCAACGACGGGCGGGATCGTTTCTGAGAATTCGAAGTCCAGCCCCAGTTCCTTTCCAATACTGATGTACTCAGCATTGTAGTCGAGTCCTTCTGTGTATAGCGGCCAGCCATAGTTTCCACCACGTCGAATCAGATTGATTTCATCACCGCCTCGCGGACCCATCTCAGTGGCCCAGATCTCTCCGGTGCGTGGGTCCGTGGTTAACCCTTGTACTGTACGGTGTCCGTAGGTCCAAACCGTGTTTCGACTGGATGTCGAGTCGCCAGGTTGCTCCCCCAACCAGAAGGGATTGTCTTCCGGCACAGAACCATTGTCATTGAACCGGTGAATCTTGCCGTAAGGCGTATCCATCACATGGAGATTGTCATAGGTGCTCTTGCCGCCGACAGTAACGTATCCAAAACCCTGGTGATCAAAAGCGAGCCTGCCTGATGCAACTGCATCGGGCACCACGGTGTATTGGTCTTTATCAACGGACCAGATCACTTCAGAGTCTATCCAGCGATTGCCGACTAATCTTCCTCTGACAACACGCACCATCGTAACCGGCCAAGGCGAACCGCAGTCGAGCTGGCATCGGTCACTGTGAGCCAAATAGATCCAGCCATTGCTGGCGTAATCGGGATGTAATTGCACATCCAGCATCGACCCCAGAACGGCAAAGCTGCCACCCACCTGGGCAATCTCTGACCACACACGGGGTGTACCCTCAACCAGATCTCCCTGTTCACCTGCGGTATCGATCACGGACAAACCACGGACCTTCTCTACCAGCAGAATCCGCCCATCGGGTAATGGCGCAATCGAATAGGGCCCCTTGCCAACTTCGGTGATGAGCTCGACCTTGAATGCGTGACGCTGCGATTCAACGACATCTTTCGGAATTGCGTGAGCATGGGAATTGGTGATGCTGGGCAGCGCCTGCCGCTGTTCCATCACATAGAGCGCCAGCGCTTTGACCATAGGCTCTGGAAACTGCGCTTGCGCAACCAGATCGGAATGCCGAACAAGGATGCGGTTGGTTATTTCATCCGCAGAATCGTCGGCGTGATATTGCGTCAGTAGATCCGGCCCGTTTCCACTAGCACTATGACAAGACGCACAATGTTCAAGGAAAGCAAGCCTTGAAGGCTCGCGCTGATCGCGTGTCTCCAAATACCAGGAGACGCCGAGCACCACCATACCGCCAAAGCCCAGCAACCCCAGCGCAATCTTAACTACCTTGCCCATACCGATTGTTCTCGCTTGCTATCGACCCAAATCAAACCCTTCGTGTTCTTGCCCTAGCTTGTCGGCGAGCACACGGTATTCTTCACCCTCATACTTACGCACCTCGGCGCGTCCAACCACCATGTGATGAACTTCATCCGGCCCGTCAGCAATCCGCAGTGACCGCTGCGATACCCACATACCCGCGAGCGGCGTCCACTGGGTGACGCCGGTAGCGCCGTGCATCTGGATCGCTTCATCTATGATGCGGCCGATCTTTTTCGGCACGTTCGCCTTGATTGCACTGACATAAATCCGCGCTTCCTTGTTGCCCAGAACATCCATGGCCTTGGCAGCCTGCAACACCATCAGGCGGCAGGCATCAATTTCATAACGAGCCTTGGCTACAACCTCAATATTTTTGCCGAGTTGAATGATCGGTTTGCCAAATGCTGTGCGCGCCGATGCACGCCGAATCATCAATTCCAGCGCCCGTTCACCTGCACCAATGGAACGCATGCAGTGATGAATTCGACCCGGCCCCAGACGAACCTGAGAAATCTCGAACCCGCGTCCTTCTCCCAACAGGATATTGTCCTTGGGTACCCGACAGTCTCGGAAGCGCACATGCATGTGCCCATGTGGCGCCTGTGTTTCGCCAAACACTTTCATGGCACCCAAAATCTTTACGCCTGGTGCGTCCATGGGCACCAGGATCATCGACTGTTGTCGGTGTGGCGCGGCATCCGGACTGGTTTGCACCATGGCAATCATGATCTTACAGCGGGGGTCTCCGGCACCTGAAGTAAAGTACTTCTCTCCGTTGATCACCCACTCATCACCGTCGAGCACCGCCTGGGTTGAGATGTTTTTGGCATCCGATGAGGGATGTCCAGGCTCAGTCATCGCATAGGCGGATCGAATCTCGCCCTGCAGCAGCGGTTCCAGCCACTGTTCTTTTTGTGCGGTTGTGCCTACTCGCTCAAGCACCTCCATATTGCCAGTGTCCGGCGCTGAACAGTTAAGGGTTTGAGAGGCGAGCGGATACTTTCCTAATTCGCTGGCGATATAGGCATAGTCAAGGTTGCTCAGCCCCTCCCCGGTTTCAGCATCCGGCAGGAAGAAGTTCCAAAGTCCTGACTCCTTCGCTTTCTGCTTTGCTACCGCAAGCAGTTCCAACTGACCCGGCGCGAATTCCCATTCATGTTCGCGCTCTTCACCAAGCCGATCATACTCTTCAACAATCGGAGCAACGTTCTCCTGGATGTGTTTTTTCACTCTGTCCAGCAAAGGTCGTGCTTCGTCGGACATGGTTAGATCAAATAAATCAGGGTTAACAGACATGGTTCTTTCTCCTGGTGCTCTTTGGCTTTGTTTTTAATTCAGGCTTATGCAACCTCTATCAATTTCTCGCTGTGCGCTTATTACGCCTCGTTGATTCAGAAAAGTCTTTTATTCTGCTGGAATTCGACTGACTTCTCCAAAATATCCTAACGGGAACTCTACGGGAATGGTAACCACTACGCCAAACTCTTTGGGTATTTGAAAGTGTTCGTCCAGTTCATCTTCGAACACCTGATGCATGGTGCTAAGCGCTATTCGACATGTCGTTGAAATTCAGTCTCAATCGCCCGAGGCATGAAGACACTGCTGCTGAGCACCATCTAAAGCGGGTGCCTGGGCCCGTATAGAGACACCGACTCTGCCTTCGGCCCAACAACCGTGGCATACTTCTGCAAAACTGGAGAAAAGACGATGGCCAAACTAGACCCACCCATAGACAGTGAACGAGGCTGGCAAAGCATGAACAAGTTCATCGCGGCGCAAACCAACCCCAAACACAAGGCGTTGCTGGAGATGGTACAGGAGCACATGCGCACAGAGGTTAGAGGTGAGCACGCGGGCCTTATGGCAACACTGGTGGACGAGCCCCAATACCATATGTGGGGCGGCCCGGCGGATACCGGCCCCAAGGGCAGGCAGGCGGTTTCAGATTTCTATCAGGCTATGTTCGACAACAACGGCCAGGGGTTCGAGTTCGAGATACGCAAAGTGATCGTAGACGACAATGGTGTGGTCACCGAGGGTAGGCTGCGAACCAAAGTTCCCGGTAGCGGAGTGCTGGCTGCAGGGGTCGAGGAAGTTGAGGGCGAGCCCGTCGACACCGACGCAACTTATGTCAACGAAGGCCAGTTACTCACCGTGTGGCCTGCGGGCGCCGACGGAAAGCTGGTTGGTGAAGACATCTACTTCGGCACCGCGGGCATGGGTAAGCTGGTTCGCTGGCACTAACGGCTTAGCTGGCCAACGGCACCCGGGAAATAGCGTCAGAGACTTTAGGTTCATTCCCGAGGTTCTCAGGCTGCGGGGGACAAGTCGTGGCGCTAAACAGTTCAGCCGACCCAGCCACCGCGGTCCTTAGGGACGCCTTTCAACCGTACCGGACGTTGCAGGAATCATGCGGGCGATCAGCACACCGGGCGGTGAACGGGACTGATTGTTTAACGCCAATCGACTTCGGGAAACCTATCTCCGTGAGGTTCTGCATTAACCATCGGCACGCTATTCAAGAACCCCGGCGATTAGCATCTGGCCAAACTTCTCATCATCGTAGCCGAGTACATCGTTCAGTACGTAGGTTATATCCCGATTGAAAATAGGCGCGTCTTTATCGATAAATCCGGGTGACCTGGATAAATGGAAACGACCTGATTCGATAACGGTTGTACCGCCTTCCTGATGGGGCAAGGTGATGAAGTGTTCAAGATGTTGAAGTTGAGCGTCGACCATCAGCTCCGTGCTGTTTTTCACTTCACTTGCGGGGACCCCTGCACCCTGGAGTTGTGACTCCAGGGCAAGCACGGATTGCAGCTGCGTAAATGCACACATTGCCTGGTCCAACGTATCCTGATTGTTTAGTCGGTTTTCGAGTGTTTTGAACTCTGGTCTATCAAGCGCTGGAATGACACCCACCAGCTTCAACCACTGAGCCTCGTCCGCGCACGTGATTGCAATGTGCACATCGTCACCCACGCAGGGATAAACCCCGTGCGGTGCCATAGCAGGATCGCGATTACCCAGTCTTTCCTGCACGTGACCGTTGGCAACATAATCGAGCAGCGCCGGGGTCAAAAAATGCATGGCGGCCTCGCTTTGCGCAAGGTCTATGTGCTGGCCTTCCCCGGTTCGCCGGTGATGGTCTACGGCAGCAAGGACCGCGACCATATTGTAGCGCGGCGCAATGTAGTCGGTGTATGCGCCGAAAGGTCCGGCGGGATCGCGGTCGGGCCAGCCTGTAATACCGTAGAAGCCAGCAATAGCAGCCGCCAGATTGCCATAGCCTGCGAACATTGCCAGGGGACCAGTCTGGCCCATGAGGCACGTGCTCAGCAGGATAATGTCTGGTTTCACTGATCGCAGTGTTTCGTAATCAAGGCCAAATTGTTTCATTGCTCGCGGCGAAAATGACTCGCAAACGACATCAGCCCACCTAACAAGGTCGAGGACTATGTCGCGCCCTTCCGGTTTCGTTAGGTCAACCGTGATCATCTTTTTACCCGCGTTGGTTGAATGAAATATCGCGGATTGCTCGGGCGATTGGTCACCATCAACAAAGGGGCGGAGCGTGCGCGTGACATCGAGCCTCGTCGATGATTCAATTCGAATGACATCAGCGCCGCAGTCGGCCATAGAGCGAGTGGCACCCGGGCCGGCAAGTGCCCACATCAGGTCCAGAACCTTAAGCCCTTGCAGCGCTGGTTTGCCACTGCTGTTTGGTACTGACTGGTTTTCTTTTAGGGGCGCTTGCTTCAGCTCGTTGAGTATTTCCTGCGTGTGCTCGCCCAGGGTAGGTGGACGGCGTTGTATCGTAAGCGGTGTTGCTGAAAATTTGGCGAACGCACCGGGATAGTTGATGCTTGCGGCAGCACCTTCACCGGTAGGTCTTTGAAAAAATTTACGGCTCTCGAACTGTTCGCTATCTACAACCTCGGCAATCGTTGTCATCGGAGCAATCAACAAGCGCCGCTCCATGGCAACAGCTAACAACTCTTCTTTTGTTTTCGATGTCGTCCAGGCGATAACGCATTTTTTTACACGCTCCCATTCGGAAATGGGTTCATCGCCTTCCGCCAATAACAGGCCATAACCTAGCCAGTCCTTATCGCGGGTCGCTTCATCGCAGAAGCCTTCTTCACAAACGACCGCCATGAGACGGCCGGTTGGGGGCCCGATCGTTGCGCCGAACAGAAGTGTGATTGATACATGGCCGTCTTTAGCCGGAAACGTAAGCTGAACGCGAAGTTCGCCAGTAATAGCACCACCGGCAATTCTTTTTGGTACCTCGTCGTTGACCGCCGCAGCCAGAATGTAACCTTGAGTGGCAGCCGTGAGCGCTTGTTGTGCTGAAACAACAACCTGCTGTCCACACCCAGACCGGTTGCGCTCATACAGTGCAGCCATCGCACCGGTGGCGGCTTCAGCTGCCGCATGCGCCCATGCTTGCGGTACAGAGATACGCACGGGCGGCCGGTCAGAGTCGCCGGTGATCGCCAGTGGTCCGGCACTAGCCATCAAGGTGAGGTCGGTGGCGGCCCAGTTTGCTTTTGGGCCGTCGACACCAAAAGGTGTCATTGAAACGTGAATGAGCCCGGGATTAACGCCAGCGAGGGTGTCGTAGGAGAGATTGCGTTGAGCCAGGCTGCCGACCGGTTCCGACTCGATAAGGAAATCAGCTGAGGCGATAAGCCTCATAAACGTTTCACGATCAGCATCGATATCCAATTCGATACTCCGCTTACCACGAGAATAACCCCACCAGGTGAGCGAGTGCTCTCGATCATTAATGCCGTGGAAAAAAGGCGCCTGACTTCGGCCTGAAGCACCACCTGGAGGTTCAACCTGTATGACATCAGCGCCAAGGTCACCCAGGATTTGCGCACAGAGCGTGCCTTCGGACTGCGTTAAATCAATGACTCGGTACGGTTTAAGTAGCACGTCTTCACCCTCGCTATCTATACTGGATCGCTTTTGATCATACAGCATCTCTATGAAACTCAACAAAATGCAAACTAGTGGGATTCAATGGTGCTGACAAATTAGGTGATCGTCATTGTTAGAATTTGTGGATGAACAGATACAAACGCCGAAAATTCCCACCCGATATCATTTCGTATACCGTCTGGCGCTACTATCGCCATAATCCAGGGCAGGTGGAAACGTCATCAGGATATCGCGGTTGTGCTTGCTGAGCGCATTGTCACCGTCATAAACGAATCTGTCAGGCGAGCTTTGTGCAATCGCTCTTGTTGTAACGCTGGGTTTTTTGGCCGTCCACGTTCGAGAAACTAGATCGGCCACCGAAGCGAATAGGCGGTAACAAAGATGGGCTTTTTCAATTTAGATACAGCCAACCTGCTCCAATTTTTCACTTTCCCTCTCGAACTCTTAGGCCTGACTCTTGCAGCTATAGAGATTAAGGTACCGTCTTTACGACTCAGAATTTCTAAATACGTAAGGGAAATCGCTTGGGCAAAGGAATTATGGGGTGGTCGTAGGCAGGGGGTGATAGCTAAGCATTGGCAAAAATATCCTGGGAGCAAATCTGATTTGATCCCA
>JABBBA010000085.1:0-1098 GCA_018607685.1 K189A clade bacterium
CCGCTTAACTGGGTGTTATGTGCCATGAGTGAAATCCTACTCGGCGTGGCTCAACTGGCAATAGCAGTCGCTGGCTTCTCTGGACTCCTATATTACTTTGGGAACACTGAAGAATTCAGTTCGGTAGTGCAACTTCGTTTGGACGGCCTGATCTCATATACAGCAGCTGCTGCAGTATTTTCTCTGATCGGGCTCGTGCTCTATATAAATGTGGATGAAGTTCTAGCTGCCGTGATTTCTAGCGGGTTTTGGTTTGCCTGGACTGCGTACTATTGGATTAAAAAATGGTCATTGACGATCGAGGCGACTCGCGCCGCGGGGACGTTAAAAGCATTGTCAGCTCTTATGTTAGTTTCTGCGATTATTGGGATATTGCAATTGATGAACATTTTTCATTTTCAGACTATGGAGATGTTCGTAGTAGCCCCAGTATTTTCACTAGGAATAGCTATCACTCTATTTCTGCGAAATCTGGGTGATCTAAGGAGAGACACTTAGCTTCAAGTTTGAATCGCGCTTTTGATTAATTCCATTGTCCGGATTGGGTCGGCAGCGGCGACCCTAATCGCCAAGTAATCCGCTTCTCCTTTTAACTCAATAGCGGGCGCACAGTAGGTTCCCCATAACCTGAAGAACCAAGATGTATCAATTAATTGAATATAAATCACATACTGCATGGAATAAGGGAAAGCTGGTCGGTCAGAAACCACCTCTCAAACTGAAAGAAATCTGGTCAATTCGAATCAGGCTTCAGATTGACAATTGTCACCGTGACCTAGCCATGTTCAATCTGGCGATAGATAGTAAATTGAGAGCCTCTGACTTGGTAAAAATAAGAGTATCAGATGTCTCCCACGGTGGTCGGGTGTCTGCACGCGCCATCGTCATGCAGCAGAAAACAAAGTCACCAGTGCAATTCGAAATCACGCAACAAACACGGGACGCACTTGAACATTGGATTGGCCTCAAAACTCTCGCTAACGGCGACTACCTTTTCCCTAGCAAAAGGTCGCCCACCACCCATATCTCCACGAGACAGTACTCACGCATGTTGGATTCATGGCTCGATTCTATTGGCCTCGCCCCCTCGATCTATGG
>JABBBA010000085.1:1108-4672 GCA_018607685.1 K189A clade bacterium
AGATAGTATGGAGCTCGCGGAACAGACTGAAATCTAAGGATTGATGACTGGCGATCGTTTCGGCGGTCGCTTTCCACTCAAGACCGGACAAAGCTACCATCGGGTAATTTGATGCAAACGGCCAGAAGCATACACAGGAATAACCAACATCTACTCACTTAAAATTGATGACTTCCAGAGCCGGTTTGGGTTCTAATCATGAAGGCCGTTTTCAATTCCTATGGCCATTATCCTAATATTGATGGAGGTTTCTCGTGAATAAAACAACAATTGCATTACTGGCTGCTGTGACTGCGAGTGTGGCGCAAGCAGAATTTACCGTCTCTGGTGAGATCGCACATCAGGGTGAAGGCACCCTCTATTTAGAGTTACTAAATGAAATGCAGTTCGCTAACGGGGAGAACTCAGCACTCGGCCTTGCTCTTGAGCCTTCCGCAGACAAGGTTACTTTTACTTTTGTAAACGTGCCTGCAGGAAGTTATGTCGTGCAGGGGTTTCAGGATACAAACGGTAACGGGGAACTTGACGAGGGTATGATGGGTCCCAAAGAGCCCTGGGCAATCCTTGGTTACACACCGTCATTCTCTGCTCCTGATTTTAACAAGCTAAAGATCGGAGTCAGCGAAGATGTTAGCGGTCTTGAAGTTGTTATGAAGAAGTGAGTTTTGCGACGGATTCAATTCGCCGGGTTTAGTGGTGCCAATCGTTTGCGTATCTTTTAATTTCATACGCAAGCTGACGTCCGGATTGTGTCGGCAGCGGAACTCCGGCTTAACTGTTGAACCAGGTCTGCTTTTCGCTCTGTAGCAGTCTCCATGTCGCACACTGCCCCGTTAGCTAGCGGCCAGAAGCAGACTTCAAGGTAAAGGAACAATAAAAGGCGGTCATAACCGCCCTTTATTTTTGATCGACTTCAGCTCCTTATTCCTCCCAGAACTTCCACCACTTCTTACTATTCTCTTCGCGCTTGGCCTGGCCTTTTTCTGAACCTTTGTCTACTTCCTTCCGCTCCTGGTCAGATTTCATGCCTGCCTGCTTTTCCATACCATCTTCATCATCTCCATCACTGGCCATCTTCTCCTTCTTGCCTTTTTTATCCTTTTTATCCTTTTTGTGCTCTTTATCCTCTTTGGCCTTTTTCATTTCTTTCTCGGCCTTTTCATGCTCCTCATCGAAATCGTCGTCGACGTCATCTGCTTTGGCTTCCATTGCGACACGGTGAGCTTCCTTCTGCTCCTCTGTTGCCTTGCCTTTACCTGCCCACTCCGGCTTATCGGCAAATGACACTGCCGATAACATCAACATCGCTAAAGTTACTATCCAACGCATTTCATTTCCCCACTCTCAAATATCGAACGCACACTATAACATTAAGGGTTTTTGCCGCGTGGGAGGCTCCATAAGCCTGGGGTGGCTTCAGCGCAACGAATACATGGTGCTAAATTTGCTAGCGTCCGCTGCGGGTCGTCAGAAGCGTTTTCGTTCCTTCTCTGAATAATGCTGCTTTCGAGCGGAACGCGGTCATTTGCAAAGTGTTGTCAGATATGTGGAAATCTATGAATAAAGTCGAAACATCCAGGAGTCAATGATGGGTTTAGAATCCGCAAAGCAATTCTTTGATGCATGTGAAACAGGTAAAGGTTGGGAAGGCTGTAAGGGTTTTTGTCATTCTGATGCGACCTTTTCTTCGCAAACAGGCGCCTTGTCCGACATATCCAGTTTAGAAGGCTACTGTGAATGGATGAAGAATCTGCTAATCCCAATTCCAGATGGTCGCTACGAGCTGAAGTTTTTTGGGATTGACGAAACTACGAATTCGGTTTCCGCCGTCGCGGTTTTTCACGGAACACAAACCGGCCCGGAAGGTCCAGTTCCACCCACCGGAAAAACGATTGCTGCCGATTATGCTTACCACATGATCTTTGATGGAGACCGCATTAAGCATATGACGAAGATTTGGAATGATACGATTAGTCTTCAACAGCTTGGTTGGGGGTGATACGTCTAGAATGGATTGATTGTCAGCTTTGGGTCGACTGGTTTTGTCCTCACTCCGTGGACACCTAGAATACGGGCAGAAAGCCCATTGCAGGTCTCAATTGACGAAACCAAAGCCGCTCAAGCGCTAGTGTTCTTGTCACTTCCTTTGGTAACCCTACGTAACCAACGTTCAACCTTTTCAGCTTTCCCCTCAGCGCCAGGGACCGCAGCTTGTAAGTTCACTCCGACACTTTACACTCACCATGAAACCATGGAGTTGTTGAAATGAAGGTCGTTATTATCGGTGCTGGTATCGGTGGGTGCACCCTGGCGCTGGCACTATCGAAAATGGATATCGAATACGTCTTACTGGAGCAGGCAGCGGCTTTTCAGGAGGTCGGCGCAGGCATTCAAATTAGTCCCAATGGCGTACAGATATTAGAACAACTTGGATTAGGCCAGGTTCTTCCGACGTTTTGCACCGAACCGGATTTTCACAAATACAGCGTATGGGATTCCGGTGAAACTGTACTGAAGACGCCCCTGATGCCGCTGGTGCGAGAAGCGTACGGCCACGCCTACTACCATGCGCACCGGGCTGACCTCATTGATGCACTGACGGCGGGACTGGACCAGGGCAGGCTGCAGATGAACACCAAAGTCTTAAGCGTCAGTCAGGATGAAACCTGTGCGCGCGTCACTTGTCAGTCGGGAGAAGTAATAGAAGCCGACCTTGTCATCGGCGCTGACGGGATTCATTCCATTGTCAGAGAGCAGTGGTTTCGAGCTGACCCGCCACGGGAATCCGGATATGTAACGTGGCGAGGCGTCGTCGACGCTGACGCCATCAGTCATCTGGACATCCCTGTTTCGGCATACGTCGATATGGGACCCCGACTATCATTTGTTTACTATTTTGTTTCTGGCGGAAAGAAGTTCAACTGGCTTGCCCTGGGTCAAACCGATGACCCTAAACGGGAGTCCTGGTCACAAACAGCTTCGCAGGAAGAAATCATCAAGGCGTTTGACGGCTGGTATGACAGACCAAGGCAAGTCATAGAAGCAACGCCGGAAATCTTTGTTACGGCGTTGCACGATCGAGAGGCACTAAGCACCTGGGTGGCAGACCGGATTGCGTTGATGGGAGATGCGGCTCACGCGATGCTGCCATACCATGCCCAGGGCGCAGTGCAGTCAATGGAGGACGCATGGGTGTTGGCACGCACTCTGGCGCTGCATGGTGACGATCCGTTAGATGCTCTCAAGCGCTATGAAGGCTTACGCTATGATCGAGCGAATCTGATTGTTCAGCAGTCCCGCAACGCGGAAGGGTGGTACCACGTCGATACACCCGCAGAAATTGAAGCACGCAATGCAAGATTTCGAATAACCAATGAAAAGCTCGACGGCGGTTTTTCCCCACAGCAACACTGGCTTTACAGCTACGATGCCGAGCGGGCAGCACAGGGAACGGATGACGACTGGCGAGCTTTACGAGCATGGTCATAAGACAGATAACATAGCTTCTGGCATAGCTTCTGGCATAGCTTCTGACATAGCTTCTGACATAGCTTCCGAAGCGAT
>JABBBA010000085.1:4682-9914 GCA_018607685.1 K189A clade bacterium
GGGCAGACCTCTTCTACACATCCGTATCCTGCGAAAACCGGTCGGCAACGATGCAGTAGATCCTCGCGTATTACGCCAAAGCCACATGATTACCTGCTACTTCTATCGTTAGGGAACGTCTAGGCTAATTTTTGCACTGCACCATATTGACACTATGGCTGCCAATACTATAATGCGCGCCCTACGCCGATGCAGCCAAACAATGTGCCGCACCGAAGCAGCGCAGGTTAGAGGCACTCGAAAAATTCATTCGTTCTTTAAGTCACCTTGATTGGCGCTCTTTACTGTAGTTCAGCACCTTAAGTCAGGTTTGGCACGAAGGTTGCTCTTTCAGATGGTAGGCAAGACCAACACACAAGCAGAAGAGGAAATACATCATGGAAAAATTGACCGCCACCGACGCGAGCTTCCTGTATTCAGAAACTCGCCACTGCAATAGCAACATTGGTTCCTTGAACATCCTTGAGCTACCAGCGGAACAATCGGCAGGTGCTTTCGTCGAATCGCTCAAGACCTATATGTCTGATCGACTACATCTGGTTTCGTATCTCTCGCGTAAGCTCGCCTTCGTGCCCGGCAACTGGGATCACCCTGCCTGGGTCGAAGATGACAACGTGAATATGGACAACCACATTATCAACTTCCCCGTGGAATCTCCTGGCAAGCTCGCGGATATTGAACGCGCTGTTGCTTTGATCCATGAGATCAAGATGTCCATGGACAGGCCCCTTTGGGCGATGTGGGTACTTACTGGCCTGGAAGGTAACAAGGTTGCCTACTATAACCAGGTGCATCACGCAGCTATTGACGGTGCCTCCGGCAATGCCGCCTACACCGTTTTAATGGATGAAACGCCAGATCACCCTGCGCCCGCCGAACCGGCGCCATCAGGACCACTATCTGAGCAGGTTTCTCCGCTGCAGCTCCTTGAAGACTCCATGAAAAACTTCCTGAGATTTCAGATGGAGTCAGGAGAAAGATTTAACGGCTCAATCGAAAGCTCCAGACGGTTGATGGGCCGCGCGCTCGCCGGCGGGGATTTCGGTGCCTTTGGAAAGGTAGCGCCTGCCACGCCCTTCAATACACAGATCAGCAATACCCGAAGCTGGGCGGCGGGCGAAATGCCGCTGGCCGATGTAAAGCAGATGGGTAAAAAAGTGGACGCCACTATCAATGACGTCGTGATGGCAATCTGCGCGCAGGGGCTTCGAACGTATCTGGCTCGTAGCGGCAACCTCCCCGAAGATAACCTGATTGCCGGTTGTCCCGTCTCGCTGCGTAAACCCGGTGACACCAAGCCCGGCACCCAGGTCACTATGATGAACGTGGAGCTGGGTACCAGTATCCCGGATCCGATTGAACGGCTGAAAGCTATTCACGCTTCCGCCGAAACCGCGAAAGAAATCACAGCGGATCTTGCCAGCGCCTTTGAGGGCAATGCGGCCGTACCAGGCTTACCCGCCATGATGCAGGCCGGACTTACTCTCTCAGAGGACCTTGGGCTTGCCAGGTATTTCAGGGGTCCCGTTAACGTGGTGATCTCAAATGTGCCAGGTCCCCGGACTACCTTGTACTCGAACGGTGCAAAAATGATCAGCCACTACCCTATTTCTATCCCTGCTCATGGGATTGGCCTGAATATCACCGTGCAAAGTTACTGCAAACAGCTATTCCTTGGGATAACAGCCTGTGGAGAGGCGGTGCCGGATGCTGATCTGCTTAGGGATGACCTGATTGACGCCTTTCAGGACCTGCGAGCCGAGCTGCTGCCAACCAATGTTAGTGAATTGAATGTGCCACCGGTACCGGTACGGACACCTCTTCACGTTTCCAGCCAGGACCCCCAGCACGAGAAGGTTGCCTAACTACCTGATATTTATAGAAAATTAAGAAAATAGCCAGGATATTAAAGAACATTTAGCAAAAAACAGTTGAATTTGGTGCGTCGCACCATATAATGCTGCAACGCAACAAACACTAGCCAAGACTTCAGTGTTTGAATTGACTGAACAGGCCACAGGGCCACTACATACAAAGTATTCAAGGAGTTCAAATATGAACATGATCGAGAAGCAAGCTGAACTGGGCAAGTCACTGTACGAAATCAACACAGCAGCGATGAGCGAAATAGCTGAAATGAGCCGCAAGAACATCGAACAGTATTTTGAAGTTAACCGTTCATTCGGCGAGAAGCTGCCAGAAGTTAAAGAAGTGGGTTCTTTTGTGAGCCTGCAGCGCGAATACGGCGAGACTCTGTTCAACAACGCACGTGAAGCAATGGAAGCACAAACTGCTCTTATGCAAAGTGCCTTCGCTGAAGCACGTGACGCTGTCCAGTCTGCTTTCGCACCTGAAGTAACAGAAACAGCGAAGCCTAAAGTAAAAGCCAAGAAAGCGGCCTAACTTTTTAGTTCCCTCTTCCACAATCTTTTGTGGATTTATACCCGGATCCGCGTATGCGCATCCGGGTTTTTTTTGTCCCTTCTCCCCATTTCTTTTTTGTCGTCTACATCACTAAACAATTCCGTTCTATATCCCAGTAAGCTTATAGCCGAAATGAGTAGTAACTGTCTGGCATAAGCTTATTGCATGCTGGCTCAAGGCAGGATAATGTCTTATTTGATGTGAATCATGCGTCATGACGGATACTAATAATCAGAACAAATCGTTCAGCCGTCGAGAGTAAAAATAATAAGAGGGGACTCGAGTGAAAGAACTTACAAAACTAAGTTTCGCGCTTGCCACATCCATTGGTCTTAGTACCGGTGCGATGGCAGCGTCAAATCAAATTGAAGAAGTAGTGGTAACCGCGCAGCGGACATCTGAAAGTATTCAGGATGTGCCTATCGCGGTAACCGCATTAACGGGGAAGATGTTGGAAGACCAGGGCATTATCACCCCTTCCGACCTGCAGATGAGCGCACCCAGTTTAAGCTTCACGGCAACGAACTTCGGTGGCTCCAGTTTTAGTATCCGGGGTATTGGCAATCTGGTGATCGGTGGTGAATCCGGAGTCTCGACTCACACTAACGAAATATCGATCGCCTCAAACCTGAACGCGATTGAGTTCTATGACCTTGAGCGTGTCGAAGTACTACGAGGACCCCAGGGTACGTTGTTTGGTCGAAACGCGACCGGTGGCGCCGTGAACTTCGTCACCAAGAAACCGGATTATGAATCAGTCAATGGCTTCATTGATGTTGAAGCCGGGGATTATGACCACATACGAGTTAAGGGAGCCGTCAACGTTCCCATCACTGATAACTTCGCTGTCCGATTCGCGGGCATGACGCTCGAACGAGATGGCTACATCGATAACCTGGCTTACGGACAGGTAGCTGACAATGGTGTTGGGGCTGGTGTAGACACCATCCCTGGTATTGATGGCGATCTTGATGGTCGAGATATTACCACCTTTCGTGTTACAGCACAGTGGGAAATTACAGACGATTCAAGTCTGTGGGTGATGTATTCCGATTTTGATGAAGACGATGACCGGGCCAGGGTTACCAACCAGGTCTGCGTAACCACTAAACTTCCGACCACCGGCTGCGAACCGGACGGTGTTGGCTTCGAAAGCCCTCACGCGGTGACAGGTACAGGCGGTATCATCTTTGGACTGTCAGTCGGCGCATTCCCGCTGGTGGCCGATCCAATCAGGAAATACAATCGACCTGAGGTCGGCTTCAGGAAGATGCATACCGATTTCGACCCTGTGTTCAAGATGGAAGAGCAGATCCTCGCCTTTGGATACGAATACGAGTTCGAGAATTATACCCTCGGCATAACCGGCGCCTATCAGGAAACCCAGTATCTCGCCCAACAGGATTATTACATGGACGTCGGCACGCTGTTGTTTGATGGCAGCATCAACTTCCCTGTTTCCAGACCGGCAGGCGATGCAGGCGACGACTTTGGTTCTGGCCCCTGTAGCTACAATGATGGCACCTCTGGTGCTCAGACGGCAGGCACCCCAGCCGGAGGGTGTAGTTTGCCCATCGATGGTTCCGTCGTCTTTGCCTACGATCAGGCAGATACAGATACCGAGTACTGGACAGCCGAGGCCAAGCTTGCCAGTTCACTGGACGGTAAGTTTAACTTTGTGGTGGGTGTAAACGCCTATAATGCTGAGTCCTTCAGTGACTACTATGTACTGGGTAACTCCCTTGATGTCGCGGGTGCCTACCCCGGGTTCTTCAATAACACCGATGACCCAGACAAGCCTGTCGTAGGCGATGGTTGGGCCGTCTTCACTGAAACTTACTATGATTTTAGCGATACATTGAAGTTTACCATGGGCCTTCGCTACAACGAGGACTCACGGGAGGACTTTGGCACCAACATACTGCTCAATTCGTTTGACCTGAATAGCGCTCTCGGCGGTGCACTAGGCGCGTCAACCCAAGTTCGAGTACCCCTACAAGGATTCATTTTTGGCGGACCACTGGGCGATCAAACCGCCCTCGCAAACCTGTATGGCGTGGACCAGGCAACGATCGACGCTGCGGAACTCACAGCACCTGCCAGTGCTGAGAGAATCGGAATCGCAACAACTATTCCCCCGGTACCCCAGGGCGGCGAAGCACGATTCCTGACAGGATCACCGACTGATTTCGATTTTGACGCGGTCAGTGGCCGAATCGGGTTCGACTGGGCAATGAATGAAAATATGATGCTCTATGGGTTCTTCTCTCGTGGTTACAAGCCAGGCGGCCTTAATCCGGCCATCCCGGTCGACTTCCAGGGAAACTCGTCTTTCTCGTATGAAGAAGAAGAAATCGATGCAATAGAGTTCGGTATCAAGAGCACGTTGCTGGACGGCACCATGGTCATGAACACCGCGGTTTATGTGTATGACTACACGGGATTGCAGACCACCAGAATCGTTAACAACAGCTCGATCAATGACAATATCGATGCTGATATCTGGGGTGCAGAGCTGGAGATATTCTGGAAGCCGGAAGCTATCCAGAATCTGGACCTGGCCTTCTCTTATGCCTACACCAATACGGAAGTGGTCGACAGCACCTCAATTGACCCCACTAACCGAACAGCTGGCGACGCCAACTGGGTACTGGTGAACAACCTCGATTCCGGCGCGAATACCGGTATCAACTTTATTGCCGAAGATCCAAATGCAGTTCTGGCTGCCGTTCCAGGCTGTGCAGCCCTCGGTGCCACCGTGCCATTACCTAGCCTGAGCTATGACAATGGCATCCCCGCCCTGTGGTC
>JABBBA010000327.1:0-1126 GCA_018607685.1 K189A clade bacterium
TTACCTGTTAGTTCCATCAAGCCTTCGACCTCATTCAGTAGCGCCAGCGCAGCACCTTTATTGACATCGAGTTCTGCATTAAAGGCTTCTGTTTGCTGCTGTCGTTTTTCAAATATAGCATCGCAGCCTTGCCGGAATGCTTTCCATAAAACCTGCTCATCTTTACGCAGCGCGGCCCCGGTCAGCTTCCATTGTGCCTGCAGCCGTTTAACTTCTTCTACCGCCCTATGGTTGTCCTCGTGATCCACCAGCTTTAGTACCTGGTCTATAAACTGACGTTTTACATTTGCATTTTTCTGGTAGTGCTCGTTTAACTTCGCTCTTATCGCATCCAGCGCGCGATCAAAACCTTGCTGCACAGGCTTACTCGCGCTTCGCTCAACGGGGGCGTAGCTACGCCATTCCTTAATCGCTGTTGCGAGCAATTTTTCGACGGCACGACAATCAATGGACTCTGCGGCTTCTTCTCCACTCTCCTGCTGCGCTGACAAATAGTTTTCTAATTGAGTGACCATCTGGATTCGTTTTTCCAGATTGTCACGCCGAATAAGGGCTTGCTGCTCGAAGAACACCTTACAGGGCTGGTAAGCCTCCTGGGCCAATTGATGAAAGGTCTCCCATAGGGCCTGATCCTGGGTGCCTTTACTCAAGCCCTTCCACTCATTCTGTAAGCGACTGATCTTAGTGGCCAGTGCTTCCGGGTTTTCTCTACTGTCGACCAGCGCCCGCATCTGTTCAATTAGTTGTTGTTTCTTCGGTTCGACCACATAGTCTTTCCAGTCCAGCAACTTTTCTAAATCACTATCCAATTGCTCCAATTGCTTCACCACGTAAGCCGGCATGGTCTTCAATTCAGACCGCTTCTCTTCAATTGTGCGCCTGATACCCGCAGCCGGGCGGGACTGGCCAGAATCAGTCGCGGACTGGGCCTTACGGATCAGCGTATTCAGCTGACGTAACTGATTTTTCTCTGCCTGTTTTTTCTCCGCCACCTGTTTTTCGCGTTCAGAAATCCAGGCCAGTGCATCTAACAACGGCTGCGGCTGCAGATCTTTGGTCAGCAAATGAGCCATTCTTGTACGTGCCAATAAATTGTCATAACCAGAAGCGTCAGATACTTCAGACT
>JABBBA010000327.1:1136-9881 GCA_018607685.1 K189A clade bacterium
ACCAATGCCTGCCATCTGATCAACCAGACTGCCATGCTGCCGCAGCTGTTGTAGCTGAAACTCGACCCCCTCCCCTAATTGCCTAAAGGCTTTTTCATCGGATTTCTGCGCCAATTGATATTGGGCGGCGTCTAGCCATTGTTGACGGCATTCTTCCAGCAGAGATTCAGACGACTGACGCTCTTCTTCCGTGGCCAGACAATCAAACAGGTGAGCAAGTAAGCCACGGAGCTTGTCCAAAATCACAACCTGCTGTTGAGCAGCCCTGGCTATGGCAAGCTCGCGGGCTTCGACATCGGCCTGTTGTTTCAAGAAAGCATCGATGGTTGCCTGGCACTCCAACATAGCCTGCTGCGCCCGCGCCGCAGTATGCTCATCAGCTTGCGCTAGCAGTAACGTCCACTGCTCCTCCAGATGTTGGGTACGCACGGTAAATGTTTTATCGAAGGGTCGTTTACTATGGGCTTCCAGGCGTTCACACAGGGTGATGATCTCGGCCTGGGTCTGCGCCGCAAGCTGATCACGATCGCGAAAGCCATCACACTTCACTTTCACGATTCTATAGACCTGCTTGTCCTTGCCTTTCGTCTTTTTTAACAGGTCCTTGAGCCGCTTTTCATCTTCAATCTTTTCAACCGCCAGCTGTCGCAACTTAATCGACACACCTTCCAACGCTATTTGATAGAAAAAATCGTCGCCGCTGTCAGAATTCAACAACTGTTCCAGTAAATCTTCCCTATGACAAAACCCTACCACTGCTAACTGCGCCACAGGATCAACACCGTCAGCGGCAAGCTGGTCCAGGCTGATTGTGCCCTGATCAGCCAGTTCGGCAAGCCGCTGCCGGGCTTTTTGTTGTACACCTGCAGTACCACTTTCAAAAGCCAGATTAATAAGAGTTATCCCGTAATCCAGCCGGGTAATAGCCGCCAGACGCAACACCTCGCTTTCGTCTTCTACAGCAATGGCTGTGAGCTCCTCCACTGGTAGTTGACCGAGCTCAGCAAGCTGCTCTTCCAGGGTTTTTGGCTTAGCCTTTAGTTTGCCAAGCAATCGAGACAGAACTGTCATAGTGTGTTCCCAATACAGATATCAATACCAGGTTCTTAAACACCAACAGCAATCCTAAAAACGCTGTTGGTAAAAAGCCTGGAAAACTTCAAGGCTAATGCCTATTTTACGAGCCGGTCTGCGGTCCTGCTATTTGAAACTTAATGCCGTCAGGGTCAAAGAAGAACACGATACCGATTTCGGGAGCACCACCCACCGGCCCCAATTGCTCAAAACCAAGCTCATTCATCGTCTTTATCGCCGCAGTCAAATCTTTAACGTAGAAATTGATCCGGTCAATACCCAGGTGATTGACCGGAGGTGGATAGGACGGCGCATCATCAAAGGGGGTCGCCCATTGCCGTAGTTGGATCGTCGCACCGTCGGTATCTGCACCAAGACTGACATCCACGCCCTCGAACTCGATTGGGCCATCAAACCCATGGGCTGCAGCGAACTCGCCAGTGCCTGCCTGCGAGCTGGGCTCTGATTCAGTAAACCCAAGCAGTCGATAGAACTCAACCGATCGCTCGAGATCCGTCACGTTCATGTTCGTGTTAACCAGTCGGACGAGGTTAGGACCAGGGCTCGAGCTCTCACCTTGATCGGTCGCGATCAATTTTATAAAGGCGCCGTCCTGGTCCTTCATGAAGGTAAATCGCTCCCCATTTGGGGCCGTCGTCGGCGGCGAAACAAACTCCACACCCCTGGAGTGAAGATAGGCGAAGTCGCCATCCAGGTCCGTGGTCGAGTAGGTGGCATACGCCATACCTATGTGATTTAGATTGGCGTAAGGCGGTTCTTCGCGAAACGAATCGCCCCTGAATTGCACCGTGTCGACGAATGGCATTGTCGGTGGATTTTCCAGACTATGCAGCGAGACGTGAATCAGATAATCATCCTCAAACCCTAGCGATTGCGCAAAAGTGGTGCTGGTTTCCGGGCCTGCCGGATATATCTCACCGACGAAGCCAAGCAGATCGTAGAAGGCTCGCTGGCGTTCCATGTCGCTGGTATTGAGACCGAAATAGCCCTGGCGCAGGAGTCCGAGGTCGGCCTCAGTAACCTGCGTCACGCGGATGCCCAGCCTGCCAGAAATGCTTACCTCGATCGTGTTCTCTTTTTTGAGGTTCAACGGTATGACAATCTCCTGGTCACCGCTAAGTGTCTGCGGCTCGACAACATTGTCACCGTTGACTGTAATCTGCGCGCTCTCCAGGCCATCATCCCAGAGGATCAACTTGGCCGGGCCGTCAATGCCCCTGAAGGTAGCTGAGTAGGTCGTCGATTGTCCTTTCTCATGCTCGAATACTGTCGGCCCGAAGCGCGTCAGGTTAGCCTTGTTCATGTTTGTTTCTCCAGGTACAAGAAGTTAATTAGTTTTAGAAGCAATCTCAGGAACTCGGCCAGCGCAACGGCACCCCAACGCATAAACCTGCCTCGAAAAAGTTCTAGTATGAACGAATTTCGTGAGGTCAGCTAAGAGTCGATTTCTACCACCTCAAGATTGATACAAAATTACCGCAAACGGCCAAAGACTAAGATTGACAATCCTGACCGTCAGGCAGCCCAGAGAACAGAGATCGCAGTCAGTCGTCTATGGCCTGGTAAGTGAGGGAGCGCATGGCTCTGTCAGGCAACTCGACGCCGGTCATGTACTGCGACATGAACAACCCAACCAGATCCTCTGCGGGGTCGACCCAATAGTAAGTCTTGGCTGCACCTGCCCACCCGTACTCACCGACAGAACCCGGACCGGCACTGGCTGCAACGTCCATCATCACCCGGGACCCGAGTCCGAATCCGAGCCCAGGGTTGTCCCGTCCGAGAAGCTGCCAGGGAAGTAACTCGGATGGAAGATGATTGGCGTGCATCAGTTCAAGGGTTTTACGACCAATTATCCTGGCACCATCGAGTCGTCCACCATTCAGCAACATCTGGGCAAAGCTCGCAAAGTCACCGATTGTGGAGAACAGCCCAAGCCCTCCACGCGAAAATACGTCAGGGGTTCCGGTCGGATAGGTGTCGGAAACATCAATACGCTCGTTGAAGCCACCAATCGCAGCCTCAACCAACCTGGTGCCGGTGTGGTCCCGGCCGATGAGGTCTGGCAGACCGTACATAGCCGAAAGCCGGTTAAGGTTACTGTCTGCTACGCTGAAGCCGGTATCGACCATACCGAGTGGATCGAAAATTCGCTCTTTCAGGAAGGAGCCTAGTGATTGCCCAGACAACACTTCGATTAATCGGGCAGCAACGTCGATGCCAACGCTGTAATGCCAACGACTACCGGGCTGGCTGGCCAGCGGAATTTCTGCAAGGGCATCAATCACCTCTTCCAGCGTGCGGGTTGCATCATTCATGATGCGGGCCTCTCGATACAGTTGGCCGACAGGCGTGTCCTCCATAAAATCGTAGGTCAGCCCGCTGGTGTGCATGAGGAGCTCACGGATCTCCATAGGTCTGGCCTGGGGTGCAAGCGAGCCATCTGCATATAGCACCTGCGTGGCGCCAAACTTTGGTAGGTATTTCGCGACCGGATCTTCCAGCTGGAAAAGCGACTCTTCGTGCAACAACATCAGCGCCGTGCTGACAATCGGCTTGGTCATCGAATAGATACGGAAAATCGTGTCCGGAGTTATCTCAAGCCCCGCCTCGGCATCACGGTGCCCAAACTGACCGGCGTGCACTACCTTACCTTTGCGCATTACCATCGTCGAGATACCCCGGACGGTTCCATCGTCGATATAGCGCTGCATGGCGGTGTCGATGCGACCCAGTCGCTGCGAGCTCATGCCGACACTCTCGGGTGATTGAATCTCGTTACTCATTTCAACTCCAGATCCGTAGTCATGTGATGTGCACCTCTTCCAAATTTGTTAATCATATCGAAACTCAACCATCACTGTTTAGAACGGCAACGGCCAGGCACTCGATCATAGCGTGTCGATAGACTTCCGGCTATTGGCTAACAACAGACGACTTATCGCGGTTCTGCTACTCTTTAAAGATGGAGTATTTAGTCAGCAAACCAGTTCGCCACTTAACCGGGCGTTATACAAACGCCGGTAAAACTCAGGGAGTTCGTCTCGTGAATCGTCAGATACCATTAGTCATCCTTTCTGCATTGATCGGATTTACCAACGCTGCACAGGCCGAGGCACCGGATACACAGGCAGGCGCGACACCATTCTATGTCTGGCAGGAGGAGCTTACCCAGGAACCCGGCGCCCTACTCCGGCAGGAACCGCTGGAAGAAGAACTCGTCATCGAAGAAGCTTCAAGAGGTGTGCGAATTTTATATGCCTCTAAGGGCTGGGACGATCAGTCAGTTGCTGTTTCAGGAGAAATTTTGCTACCTAAGGGTTCACCACCCGAAGGCGGTTGGCCTGTCCTTGCCTGGTCACACGGCACGCTGGGTGTTGCCGATATTTGTGCGCCTTCTTTTAAGGGTCGTTCAGAACGGGATCGAAAGTATCACAATAAATGGCTGGCCGAAGGGTATGCGATCGTATCCACGGATTATGAGGGATTGGGAACGCCCGGTGGACACACCTATTTACACTGCAAGTCTGAAGCGAATGGCAACATTGATGGAGTACAGGCTGTTCACCAACTCGAGCTTAACTTATCTAAGCGTTGGCTCGTTTTCGGTCAATCCCAGGGAGGACAAGGTGCGCTTTGTACCGGTGCATATGCAGGTGCGCAGGTTTCCGATCTAGACTTCCGGGGGACGCTGGCGACCGCACCAGCCGTAAACTGGAAAGAAAGATTCATGACTGGTAAAGCCGAAGACCCCAATCCTTTCATTGCCTTTTCGCTACTTCTCGGCCGCGGCTTTGAGGCATTCGAACCGACATTTGAAATAGAAGAAACTTTTTCAGCCAAAGCAATGGAGCTGATGCCCTTGACCGATTCTCATTGTATTGGAGAACTCATGGGTGTCGGCATGCAAGCCAACCTGAACCAGGGCGAAAGTTTGAAGGCGTTCCCTATTGGCAAAGGTCCTGGCGTAATGGCGGCGGCTGAGAAAATGGAAGTCCCCCTGACGGGTTGGTCTGGAGCGCCGGTCTATATTGGACAAGGGACCGCAGATCCTTTGGTACCGTTCAGCGATGTTCTGACGTACAGTTCTGCGCTCTGTGAACAGGGCGTCGCCGTAACACTTGATGTCTACGAGGGAGCGACTCACAGCGGGCCACTCAATCAAGGCTTTGAAGCCTTCAACGCATGGGTCGCGGATCGGTTTGCAGACAAACCAGCCGGTAATAATTGTCACAGGATTAATGAGTTTGGAGAGTAGGCTTGCAATAGCCATCCGAGTTTTGCGCCCGGCAATCTTAAACCTGATGCTCAGCAACCAACTGGTCTATCAATCCAACAGGCAACAGCGATTTGGACAGGTACTGCTGAGCGCCTGTCTTATCCACCAGAATATGACCCAGGTCTGTTTCAATCACCCGCTCGATATCCACCCACAATAGTGCAGTCTGCGAATAAGGGCTTTGGGTTTGAATGCCCTCAGCATCGATGATGAGTGTCACTTCACTGTTCGCACTTGCGCCCCACATCTGTCGTGCTAACCACCAGGCCCGGCTATATCGGATATGGATAAGTTCCAGCACCGCTAACGCAACCAGTATCCAACCCAGGACCTGAGGTTGGTCTGTGAGATACAGCAGGCCTGAACCAGTTGCCAACAGGAAAGCAGGGAAAAGAAAATTGGGCCTGGCATTTTTGCCATGGGGTAAAGACTGATCAAAACACTCGGCCAGGTAATCTCTAGTTAAGGTAAATTGAGTGCTGAAAGTTTGCATAGAAACGGCTTACTGCGTCTGATTGTTAATAATGAGGGTAGATGAAAAACATGCATCTCATCTGCCGGGCGCCATTGAATCGGTTTAAAGCAACTAGCTCACCCAATCAACAGCAGCGTCCAATTCATCAAAGTCGAAATGCCGGACCTCTGCGGCAACAAAGTGACTCGCGATATGAGGCGCTAGCTCTCCAATTTGCACATCAGTAACCAACGCCACCTTCTCGATCCTGGTGTGGTGATCCCTGACAAACCGAAAGTGGGCAACCATGTCGCCAAACGATTCCCATCCGGGGAAGTCTTTAGTATGAATGATCAGACCATCTAGTTTGCCATCTTCTACCATGATAGTTTGAAATTGACTTGCGATCATCAAAACCCTAAACCCGAATGAGATGCGACGGGAAACCCGAGCTCAATACACCTGGCCCAAACGGGATCATAATCATAGGCACTATCGATAGCATACGAATCGAGCCAGATATCAGTCCTGGTAAGATCCGGATGCTGTTCTGCAGCGCGAGGCACAGGTCGTCGCACATATGATGGAATCATGGCAACTTTGAGGCCAAGCGCGTGCGCATGGTCGAGTTCCACTAACGCCTCGTCCGGTGTTCCCATTGGGAAGATCGCAACCGGCAACAATTTCAGAACGCGTAATCACTTCAGCGATCTGGTATCAAACGGATTCAAGCCAGCTCCGCTTGAATGGCTGCTCGCTCGAATTTCTTAAAGCATGCCGTTTCTAAGGGGCTGCAGGCACTGAATCCGAACTTACTGTCACCGCTAACACACCGTCATTCCACTAAAAGGCACTAACCTCTCTGCTGAATCTCAACATGTTAGCTCGATAATTAGCGCATTAAGAAGACTTTAGGAGTAGACTGCCGCCACGTTGGAACATAGTTCCGATCCTCTTCCCGAGCCTGACCTCTCGCCAAGTCCATCGGCAATATTTCTAGTTGAGATTTTTACCTCGACCGCTACTACGCTAAGCGTGGGCACGCCTTGTTATACAGGTCGCGTGGGCACATGCATTTTCGACAATTTTTTAGAGCACTTCAGATGTCAGATGAAGAAAGCCGTTTGATGGCCAGGTTTGGTCGTCCATCCAACACAAAGACAATTTTCTACTAGCGATAGCTTAACTATGAGCGGCTTCAGGTCGCCCTCGCCTACACAAAGAAAGTTATAGGCTTGTCGAAACCAGTAGAGAACAAACCAAGTAAGTGAACATCCTGGCAATCACTAATATGTCGATCGCCGTGCAAGTTGTACCAATAGGGCTCATTAATCGGGCGATATTGGGCTTCCCAGAGTTCCGAGGAATCGGATTAATCTCCAGGACATATCAAACGTTCTCTCTATACGCTCCTCGGGTCGACCTACGACGACCCCGCACATGAGAAAGATCCATGAATACGAACGAATCGTCGCTTCAACGTATACAGCCCACCATTCTGGCGCACGTTAAAGACCTGCCTAACCTATGCTCTTTAGCAGGGTTGGCGTGCACACTCATCGCTATCTACTGCAGTATCCTTGGCATCTATTCTGCGGCGATGATTGGAATGGTCTGGGCAGTTGCGTTTGACTGGGCCGATGGACTTATCGCCAGAAGGATCGCTGGCCGCACAGGAAACGATCGGAGTTTCGGCGGACAACTTGATGTATTAATAGACATCGTGAGTTACGGAGTTGCACCGGCGGTGCTTCTACTGAGCTATGGGGGTTTCCACCCTGTGTATCTGGCCGGGGCATTTATCATGCTGGCCGCCAGTGCTTTAAGGCTGAGCTACTTTGCAACTTTCGGTCTTGCCGACGGGGCGAAATACACCGGGCTGGCGTTAGATAACAACAGTCTCATTCTTGTCTTCATCTTTCTGTTCGAGAGCGTATTCAGCGAAGGAACATTTTCCATCGTCCTTTACTCCAGCTGTCTATGTCTCGCCGCGTTGAATGTCTCCCAGATAAAAACGCCAAAACTATCCGGCAATCCCGTCAACGTCTGGTTGCTTGCGCTCTACACCCTTGCAATGACCGGGATATATGGCTGGAAGCTTATTTGAAACATCAAACGATACAAAAAATATTTTTCGAAAGTGATCAAACTAAAACTTAGGAGCTAGAAACAAATGCTTGTTTATACAGTCGGCACGTTCGACCTGTTACATGTAGGACACCTTGCACTGTTAGAACAGTGCCGCAAGCTTGGCGATGTTGTAGCCGTTGGCGTTGCGTCCGATAGCGTTGTGAATTCTTACAAACCCAACGTACCGGTCATTCCGCTTGATCAACGACTGGAAATGCTGAAAGCCTTAAGCTGCGTTGATATCGTGCGCCCCTACTATGAACTTGAATACGTATCAGCCTGCAAAGAGTTAAACGCCGACATTTTTGTCGTCGGTGAAGATTGGGGGAAGAATCCTCACAATCTCGATGTCGAAGAGTATCTAAAGGCTGCAGGAAAAAAGGTCATACAGGTTCTTTACAATCCACGCACCTCATCGACCTCAATAAAAAGAGATGTTATGTCTCAACAGACAGTGTTGATGCCGGAGGAAAACTATCCGGTTAAATCTGCGATCGCCCAGTAGCGGTCATTGTGGAAGGGTCGAAGGTTTTTCGTGGACAGTTCTGATTACAAACCTGTTCGATACTTGGATTGAAAGAAACCGGCTACTAAAAAGATCGTGGAGGAAATCCCTCGTAGCCGCCTGTTGATGAGCAGCATTATCCCCGATTTTTAGCCTGCCACCCGCACACTCACAGAAGCCCACCTGCTTATCAGAAACTAGCGCCCCTTAAAATCCGGCGCCCGTTTCTCTGCAAACGCCCGCATCGCTTCCTTTGAATCCTCCGTCTTACCTAACTCTCCC
>JABBBA010000160.1 GCA_018607685.1 K189A clade bacterium
AGCCGATTGACTGCCTCTTCTGACAGTGTCAGGGCGACCTCAATCCGGCTTTTCATGTGTTCCAGATCTACGCCTTCTGAGCTTTTCTTGCCTTCCATATACCGCGCGTAGACACCGTGCACAATGCAGGCTGACTTCCAGCGGTTGAAGCCGGTGTAGTAGTCCAGGTTTGAAAGGTCCCGTCCGGTCCTGGCGCCATATCTGGCGGCCATTTCGGTGCGGGTTGGAAAGCCGGGAACAGCCGTTGCAGCTTCCGGTGCAATCGGGATCGTATCTGACGGGTCCGGGAAAAAATTCAGCGCATAAGCGAGGTCGGCGAGAGGATCGCCCAGTGTAGAAATTTCCCAGTCCACCACGGCCGCGACGGTTGAGTCCGGTCCGGTCAGGCAATTGTGTAATCCATAGTCCCCGTGTACTACTCTGGCTTTCTCCTGCTCCGGCAGGTTGTCGAGGAAAAACTGCTGCAGTTCATGGGCGCGGGCATCATCAAAGTCAGCCCCTTCAATTGATGAAGTCCACGAGCGATACCAGGTCTTTAGCTGTCGTCCAACGTAGCTGTCTCTTTTACCCAGGTCGCCCAGGCCGATTTCATTGGGGTCAAGGGAATGAAGGTCTGCAAGAACGTCCACAAATGAATTTGCCAGTGTGATCCGCTTTTCTTCCGGGACCCATTCTAGCGTTTCTTCGTTGTTGTAAAGCGGCCGGCCATTGATGCAACCCATGACATAGAACCAGGCGCCGGTGACATCCGGGTCTTCGCAAAATCCCATTGCTTCGGGCACCGGGACGGCGGTTGGGCCAAGAGCAGAGATGAGCGACCATTCGCGGCCCATATCATGTGCCTTGGGAAGTAACTGACCCTGAGGCGGTCTTCTGATGACGGCTTCCTTACCATTACTATCTTCAAGCTTGTAGGTGAGATTGGAATGTCCACCTTCCAATCTTGTCCACTTAAATGGTGGAGTAAGGCTGGGAATATTGCTGGTTATCCAGGCTTCGACGGCATCGACGATATAGCCTTCTGGTGCTTCTGTCATTTGGGGACCTCATTGTTGAAGGGCAGAATGTAACTAACTTTGGCTGCTGAGTAAAAATTATAAAAGAGAGGTAACGTGAGCCGACTACGAGGTTATAGCCTGTATCGGCCTTTGAAAATAGAAAAAACGTATTTGCGGGTGCGACTTCTATCAATACAAATTATGCCGCTTTGGTTTTGCGAAAATTAATCATGATGAATCCGGGAGAAGTTATTGAATCACCGGATTATGTGTTGCAATAAGGTCCAGATAGAGAGGAGCGCACAATGAAAAATAAATTTCAGAAAATCGCTACATGCATTCTATTAGCTTTTACATTCTCGGCGGTCGCGCAGGAATATCCTGATATGGTCGGCACCTGGAGTGGAGGTGTTCGAGTTGTCAGTTCAGGTACAGGAGAAGTTGCGCAGGGCGGAATGCTCATTAGTGAGATGAACATCCGGATCATGATTGATCATCAGGATCAGGAGAGTTACATGGGGAAGATTCGGACATCTCAGATGTCGAGCAATGACCCTAGCCCTCGGGTTTGGGGTACGATTCGTTCCAATGGCGAAGAAGCCTTGTTCATCACCAGCGGCAATGCCAGGGGCCAGCTTTGGTTTCATGGTGATTCGGAATTTGAGTACTGCACGACCAATATGCAGGAAAATGCGGTTCAGGCGTACTGCGCTACACTTGCCAAGGAGAAGTAAGCTTGCTTACATTCTCCCCGGCAGGTTGAGCGAAAAACTATTCTGAATCCGGGGCGAAGGCAGACCGGTAAGCATCGCCGACCTCTTCCCATGCCGTCTTGACGAGTTCGCCTGTGTTTTCGTTTGTTTCCTGATAGTTCTTCCACAGGGTCTCTGAAACTTCCTTTTGAAGATCTAAGAGTTGCTGTGGGTCCTGGGATTCCGGCAGACGAGTGGTGAACTGACGGGTCATCTCGAAATAGTTTTCGAGATTTTTTTGCTGCATTGTTGCCAGTTCCTGCATTGTGCTGGTTTGAATCTCGAATAGTTTTTGTCCCAGTTGCTGGGCTTTTTCCATTGGATTGCTCATCATTTCCCCCGTTTGGCTTCAAGATATGTTGCAGCGCAACAATTGACGGTAATATAGGGCAGCGGTTTCAAGTTTGCAACAGGTGTTTTTCGCGCTATCTTTTCAGCTTTTCTGGACCGTGCCTGTGTATCAGCTATATATCGCTAACAAGAACTATTCCTCCTGGTCATTGCGGCCATGGGTGCTAATGCGCCAGCTGGGCATCGAATTTGAAGAGTGTCTGGAAGCTTTTGAGGCAGCGGATAACTTTAAAAAATTCAGGAAGTTCTCCCCGTCGGGAACGGTGCCCTGCCTGGTGGACGGTAAGACGGTGATTTGGGATTCGCTTGGGATTGTGGAATACCTGGCGGAGCAGGGGTCTGGGGTTTGGCCTGATAACGCGAGTGCCAGAGCTTTTGCCAGATGCGCCAGTGCTGAAATGCACAGTAGTTTTTCCAGCCTGCGGAACATATGCCCCATGAACTGCGCTATCACCGTGGAGCTGTCAGGTCTGCCTGTGGCACTGGCGCGAGATGTTTCCCGAATTGATGAACTCTGGCAGGAGGGCCTGTCGCGATTTGGCGGTGGATTCCTGGCGGGAGAAAAATTTAGTGCGGTAGATGCATTTTACTGTCCGGTGGCGTACCGGGTTCAGTCCTATCAGTTGGCAATGTCGCCGGCGTCACTGGCCTACTGCCAAAGATTGCTTTCATTACCGGCGATGAAGGTTTGGGACGCCGCTGCGATCAAGGAATCCTGGCGTGAAGAAGCTCATGAGGAAGAGGCCGCGGCGGCGGGCCGTATCACTGCCGATCGAAGAAACTAGTTCGGGCCGGAGGCAGCCCCGTGGCCATACCTTATTGGTGACTTCCTATTGTTTATAGGGCCTCATCCAGTCCGTAGGCCTGCATTCTCGAGTGAACACCGGCTACATCGTGGGTCATGATCAGCAGATCAAATTTTTTGCCCGACCGATCCTTTACGTGATCGCGAAACATGGCTTCTGTTTTAAAGCCCATTTCTTCGAGTACGGTTATTGCGCGATCCTGGCTGAGCAACATGCGGACCGTAAGTTTCTCTAGATTCAAATCCAACCCCATCAAAAAGCTTTCCTGGATGAGTGTCCTGCCAAGGCCGAGGTCCCTTGCATCGGGGCGAACCAGGATTCTAAGTTCTCCCACGTGCGGTGACCAGGAAAGCTGATCCTGTATAACTGCGGTGATGCCAACGATTTCATCTTGTCGCATCGCTGCAATCGTTATGATATCGCCGGTTTCCAGTTTTCTTGACCAGGCTTCGACGACCTTGGGTTCTCGTATGTCACGTGCCAGAAAGAGAAGGTCCTTGTCCTCGAGTTGATCCGTAAAGGATTTGACCGCGTCGGTCTCCAGTGAATCGAGACGGATCAGCTCTATTTCTTCCCCTTTGCATTCGACTGTTTTGGGGTATCGGTTTTTTAATCCGCTCAAACTGATCTTTCCTCCAGCCAATCACTCACGCGTGGCCACATTCTCTTCATAGCATTCGGACCTGCGATCAGGCTGACATGACCGCCTTTGAGGACCAGCTCATTCTTGTCTTTTGAACCGATCAGGCCGAGCAACGGTTTTGTGCTTTCGTAAGGTGCGATGTGATCGTGCTCAGCCATTACAGCCATAAGAGGGATCTTGATATTCTTCAGGTCAGCGACCTTGCCATTCTGCAAGAGCTCACCTTTGAACAACTTGTTGTCCCACATGAGTTCCTTGGTGCAGTCGCGGTGATATTCCCCGGGTAGGGGTAGGGTTTCATCACCCCAACGTTGGAATGCACGGTACGACTTTACAAAATCATCATTCCACAACTGGTCCCATACTCTAAGTTGTCCGGCCACTTTCTGTGCCGGGCGCAGCATCTCGAAAGAATTGGTGATGAATTCAGCAGGAATGATGCCCAGCGTTTCCACCATGTTGTCCAGGTCCATGAACTCTTCATTAGCCCACAGGCGAAACAGTCCCATTTTATGGCTATCTACGGGGGTGGTCAGACAAACGAGATTCTTGAGTGGACCTTCAGGATGAGTCGCCGCGTAAATGAGCGACAGCACGCCACCCTGGCAGTAACCCATGATATTGACATCCTCTACCCCGGAATCTTCCTGCACTTTTTCGATGCAGGTGGGAAGAAAGTCCTGGGTGTAGTCAGCCAGTCCAAGGCCGCGCTCTCTCATGACGGGTGGATCCCAATCGATCATATAGACGTCAAACCCAAGCCCAAGAAGATACTCGACCATGCTTTGGCCCGGCATAATATCGAATAGAAAACCCTTGTTTGTGGTGGCCATCACAATGATCAAAGGGATTCTATAAACTTCGTCCGATACCGGCAGATAGTGATAGAGCTGCAGGGTGCCACGATCATAGATCGTTTCTTTAGGAGTAAGTCCGACGGGAGCGCTCCCGGCCTGGATATAATCGATACCTTTTGCCCCTCGCTGTAGCGTCTTATCAACGAGTTCGCGCATCTGGGAGGCAAGTTGGTTCTGTTCGCTCATTATCTATGCACCCTTGGCTTTATCTTTAGGTGCCGGCTTCCTGGTTCGAGCCGGAGCCTTTCGTTTGGCAGCGGGCTTGGCCGAATCGGCGTTCGACTTATCGAGGGCCTTCTCGATTCGGCTGAGGCGCAGGTCAATCTGTGTTAGCTGCTCACTCATTGAAACAACGTCGTCACGGCTCGGCATATTGAGGCTGGAAAGCTGCTGAGCCATCGCATCAGAGAAGCTCTTTTGATACTCCATTTGCATGTTTTGGAATTGATTCATGGATTTCGCAAACTCCGGCGTACCCATAATCTGGTTGGAGAACTCATTGAAGTTCCGCTCCCATTGAGTGACCAGTTCTGAAAAATCGGCCGGTGAGTTTTTTTTGTCATCTGCCATCTTCTTCTCCAAATTAGCTGCTATCTCTGTGTTTCCGTCAGTCTAGCGCGATTGTTCCGTATAAGTAGAGCTGTTATCAGCGTTGACTATCGCAGCCTCAATCCTTAAACGTCAAATTTTTCGCCCAGCATTTCTTCAGACATGCTCCACAGGCGACGTGCATCTTCCGCTCCCTGGGCCCATTTGGCCCATCCTCCGGTACCTGCATCGGTAGCGTCGGGTTCTACCAGCGTGCAATCCTGCGCGTATTGACCGCCAACCCCTTCGAGCTGTGGCGAGGTTGCCATCCAGACGGACGTTGCGGCACCGGCGGGAATTTCCTTAAACACCATTTCAGGGGAACCTTCAGGTCTGTTGCCCATGATCGCCTGGATGTCTTCTTCGGACATATGTCGGCCCAGGTCGGTCATGATTACACCCGGGTGTACCGCATTGACTCTCACGCCGCGGTCTTTAAGGCGATTATCCAGTTCAATGGAGAACAGGATGTTAGCGGTCTTGGACTGCCCGTAGCTTTGGAACTTGTCATAGTCGCGATTGTTAAAATGAATGTCGTCAAAATTGACCGGGGCGAAATTGTGCCCGCCAGAGCTAAGGTTTACGACTCTTGCGGGTGCGCCCTTGATCAGTGCAGGGCTTAGCAGGCAGGTCAGTAAAAAATGGCCGAGGTGATTTGTCGCGAACTGCATTTCCCAGCCCTCGCTTGTCCGGTTCAGGGGGCAGGCCATGACACCGGCGTTGTTAATCAGTATGTTCAGCGAGTCGTGGTTTGCGAGGTAATTTTTGGCGAAGACCCGGACGCTATCGGGTTTATCGAGTTCAACTTCGCCAACATCTACGTTGGGGTTGCCGGTGCTTTCCTTGATCTGATCGGCCATTGCCTGCGCGCGGGTAAGATCCCTCGCGGCTATGGTGACGGAGGCGCCTTTTGAAGCGAGTGCTCGGGCTGTTTCTGCGCCCAGTCCGCCGGAGGCGCCGGTCACTATCGCGACCCTGCCAGTCAAGTCTATGCCTTCAAGTACTTCATTTGTCGTGGTTTGCTCGCCGAGTTCAGCCATTTTCTTATACCTTCAGGATGGGAGCAGGAGATTAACACTCACCTCCATATCAAAACAATGTAGGTACTAAAGACAGAGTGATGTACGACATCTGGCCTGATAGGGATGGGGCCCGGTTGCCGGGGATATTCGGCTATCGTTCTTTCTTAACTTGTTGTCGGCACTACTTCCTAAACTTAAGCACACTACGATCGGTTTTGTATCGTAGTTCGGGTTTAAAGACACTTTCCGTTAGGGGGTCTTCGGGGTTTCTGAGAATGCTGGATTCGCCCTCGTATATAAATCCACTCGCCGTCAGGTCATCGATGATGATCTGTGGGTCTATCCGGTGAAGTGATTTACCAACAACACCTGGGTCGCTGCCCGCTTCGGCATTGTGATCAATGATGCCTAGAATCCCCCCGGTGTTAAGTCGCTTATGGATGTTGGCCAGGAAAAACTTGATGTCTATGGCTGGCCAGCCGTTGGCGGGGTCTTCGTGATAGACGTCATGCATACCAAGGAAAAAGATGGCTGCGTCAAAGTTTTCGGTGTTTTCCCCGAGTTTTTCGGGTTCAACGATCAGTGAGTTCACGTTGGGTAGTCGGTTTCCGTCCAGTCGCACCGCAACCTCGGTCTTTACAAAACTGTCCCAGGGGTTGTTGTTGTAAAGGGTCACTGAACCGGTGTCGCCAACCAGGTGGCTTACGATCTCTGTGTAGTAACCACCACCGCCAAAAATGTCGATCACTTTCATGCCCGGCTGGATCTCCAAGAATGTCAGTACGTCCACCGGCTTTCTCAGGGGGTCCAGCTTCTGGTCTGGTTCAGGGCGAGCATTATTATCGACAGCGGTTTGCACCTGCGAACGTAGCAATTCGGTGTCTGTGGTGGTGGTCTGACATGCGGCAAGGAAAACAAAAAGAATTGATAGCGTAATAGATCTGGTCATTGTGTTCCCCAAGGTAGGCCGGGAAATAGTAACACCCGCACTGGTATCCTGCAGGTCGTTCGTCGTGCTGTTCCTTCGGTTGATAGAATGTGTGCAAGGTATCCACAGAAAGTGTCGGTTGACGATAATCTGCGAGGCACTGGGCTGCGAGATTGAGTGATTCAAATATGATGTTGATGAATGTATGCGGCGTATTTATGAAGCGTGACTAATAGGATATCTTTTGAATCTGATACTAGTTGAGTCAACAATATGATCGTCTCTAATGCGGTATATCCAACCCAGGAACAGTTTTCGGCCTTGCTGGAAAGTGATTTTACCGGGCCGGTTTGCATGGTAAACCTGCTGAAATTCAAAGAGCGGGCAGAATACGATGACGGTCGGTCCACCGACCTGACGGGTGCGGAAGCCTACGGGTTGTATGGGGAGCAGATGCTGCGTTTCGTAGAGTCGAAGGGCGGGGAATTCCTTTACTCCGGTTCCTGTGCGCACCTCATGATAGGTTCTGTCGATGTGCTTTGGGACAAGGTCGCCATCGTAAAATACCCCTCCAGGGAAGAGTTTGTTTCGATCGCGACGGCGCCGGAGGTCGCAGGCTTTGGTATCCATCGCGCCGCTGGTCTTGCAGGGCAGCTACTGATCGCGAGTAGCCAGGACCTCGGGGCGGATGAGTGACGGGTTAATTACGGGTTATTTACTGGTGTGAATAATCTCGGATGAGTCGCTGGGTAGTTCGAACCAGTCACCGTCATTTGCCAAAACAAAATTCTCCGGCAGGTTTCGTTCGAATACTTTCGACATGATCAGGTTGGCTGGATTTGGTACGAGGTGATAAAAGGCGATCATGCCTGTATCGATGTCAGCACCCAGTTCAATCAGTGAGTCCGTGCTGGCGTGATAGTCCATGACGTCCGAAATAATTTTGGCGGGTCTGTCGAGACCTGCTTTGGTGGCGGCTTTGGTTGCTGCCACGGTCAAGGGTAGGGCCAGTGCGTCGTGCAGCAGCAGGTCGACCTTATTGGCTATTCTCCGGGTGTCTTTGGTGACGACGCTATCGCCTGAGATCACCACACTTCTTCCGCGGTAATCGATACGGTAACCAACCGCAGGTTCAATCGGCGCATGGCTGGCTGTGTAGGCTGTCACCGTTAGGTCACCGTCTTCCAGCACCACACCTGCTTTTATGGTTGTAGCTTTTAGTTTGGCGAGATCAGGGTTCAATAGCTCGCTGCCATGGTGTTCAACCCGGTATCCGACGTCCAACTCGTAGGTGTCGTTAATGCCGGAGACAATCTTTCGCACGCCTTTCGGACCATACACACGCAAAGCCTCTGGCCGGCCAATCACCCAGGAAGCCAGGTTTAACTCATAGAGTTCAGCGATATGGTCTGAATGGAAATGGGTAAGAAACACACCCTGTAGTCTGCCATAAGGAAGTCCTGCTCCAGAGATATTAGCGGTGGAGCCTGCGCCTGAATCAAACACGTAAAAGTGTGCGGGGGTCAGTATAGCGATGCACGCCTGGGCCTGATTGGTGTTACCCAATGGTGACGCGCTGCCACAAACGAACACCCGGAGGCTGTCAGGGTTTGCCAGACCGATGGCGGTATTGGACATTCCTGCACGGTACATTTGTTCCAGGGCGATGTCCTGGGCGGACTCGAATTCGAGTGAGAAGCGCAGAAGCCCACCCAGCAAAAGCATGGATAAAACGAAGTAAGAAAAGAATTTGATCATGATGGTGCTCGAGTGATGTAAATATTCAAATCGATCTTCGGGCTATCTCGGATTCAATCCGCCAGAGACGATCCTGACCCCAGCAACTAAACGGTTCTTCAATTGTACCGCCCGTTACCCTGAAACTCGGGACGCCCCAAAGTCCTGCGGAAAGCATGTCGGAAACGTTATCTTCAAGCAATGGTTCCCAAAGGTTATTGGCAAATTGGTTTTTCGCGTCCTGCCAACCGGCGCCGGTTTTCTCGACGACCTGCCGTAATCCCTGATCGGTGGTGATATCAATACCCTCGCACCAGGCTGCCCTGAGATAGTTTGCGCAGTAATCGGTACTCAGGCCTTTCTCAATCATAAATGGCAGTAGCGCGAACGCGCGTTTAACCGGTTCACCAAAAGGATCGACCACGGGGCCGAATTTTTGGCCGTAGTAGTCTGCTTCTCTCTTTGTGTCCGTCATAATGTAGAGCTGCTTAACTCGTGGCGCGGGCACTCCCCGCATCATCATCGGCATAACGGGACGTAGCTCAAGTTTCACCCCCGTCCGCTCGACCAGTTCGATTGTCCGGTCAAAGCTGATCGCAGTATAAGGGCTGCGAAGAGATGGAAAGAATTCCAGGGTAACGGCGCTGCTGTCTTTACCGTCGATTGGTTCCGGTGTTGGCCGGGGAACGCAAATCCCACTAGGGTTATTTGAGAGACCCATATCGCATAGGCGGTTCTCCAAATGAACCAGGCGGTCAACACCCCAGTACCATTCGCCCTCGAAATAGAAAGTGGCGCTGAGCCAGTGACCGAGTTTCGTGCGAAGTGCAGAACCGTCTGCGGCAGCATTGCTCGCAGGTAGTTCTTCGATTGGGTTGCCCGACCAGAGCCGATGCCCTATGGCGATAGCTTCGCGAGCAAAGCCTGGGTCGGCCAGATATTTAGACAAGTGGCTTTCTGCGCGATCGACCTGATGGCCTTCGATCTGGTTTACGGTTAGTGGCAGTTCAGTTCCATAGTCGGAAGCGACGGCGCGTGCGTCATGCAATGCCCAACCAGGAAACCGTGTCGCATCTCCCTGTTCGTGGTCCGTAGGACTGCTGGCCA
>JABBBA010000413.1:0-3995 GCA_018607685.1 K189A clade bacterium
ATCTCAGCTAAGTCATTGCAAAATTAGTGGGTAGTCGCTTTGCAATTAGGCGGGATAGCCGCTAGAATTCGCGTCCTTTGAAACCCCATATTGGAACCCGGTACTTAATGCCCTACGTTAAAATCAAAGAAAACGAACCATTTGACGTCGCCCTCAGGCGATTCAAACGATCCTGCGAGAAAGCAGGTATCCTCGCTGAAGTAAGACGTCGTGAATTTTACGAGAAGCCTACTTCAGTTCGTAAGAGAAAAGCAGCCGCAGCAGTCAAGCGACATGCCAAGAAGGTACAGCGCGAAACGCGTCGGATGGAACGGCTTTACTAGCCTCCAATGCCGGAACCTATCTATCAGCGGGTCTCCGCTGAAGTAAAAGTCGCCATGAAAGCCCGTGACAAGCCCCGCCTTGGCGCGCTTCGACTTATCATGGCCGATTTCAAACGGATTGAGGTCGATGAACGTATCGAGCTTGATGACGAGCGCGTGCTGGTTGTCCTCGATAAGATGACCAAGCAGCGTAAAGATTCCCTTAAGCAGTATGAAGACGCCGGGCGAGAAGATCTCGCGCAGCAAGAGGCGTTGGAGATTGCGGTTATTGCTGAATTTCTACCGGAACAATTGAGCGATGAAGAAGTGACCGCGCTCATAAAGGCTGCAATCAAAGAAACCGGTGCTGCGTCGATGCAGGACATGGGCAAGGTAATGGCCATCGTAAAACCCCAGGTTCAGGGTAAAGCCGATATGGGTGCGATCTCCGGCCTGGTAAAAGCACAACTCTCCTAAAGCCGATTTGCGGCCTTTAAACACGCTTGCACTCTATAGGGGGGAATGACATTCTTTCTCTCCCATTCGCCTCTATTAACAACACTCGGACAGCTCACAGGTGATCCCGCAGGAATTTATCGAAGAGGTGCTGGCAAGAACCGATATCGTCGAGATAATCGAGCCTCGGGTGACATTAAAAAAGTCAGGCCAGAACTATAGCGGCCTCTGCCCGTTCCATAATGAGAAAAGCCCTTCGTTTTCCGTCAGCCAGGACAAGCAGTTCTATTATTGTTTCGGTTGTCAGGCTTCCGGGTCAGCGCTTAAATTCCTAATGGAGTTTGATCGAATGGACTTTGTGTCTTCGATTGAATACCTGGCGCAGCGAGCCGGACTGGAGGTTCCCCGGGACCAGAAGTCTGATCCAGAAGCCTCCCAAAAACGAAAATCAATTTATGAGGTACTGGATCAATCAACCTCATTCTTTCGTGAACAGCTAAAGAGTCATGAATCTCGTGATCGCGCCGTAGACTACCTCAAAGGACGGGGCTTAAGCGGAGAGATCGCAAGAGACTTCGGTGTGGGTTATGCCCCACCTGGTTGGGATAACCTGATGTCAAAACTGGCAACCAGTAACGCCGATCGGCAGCTACTGATCGATTCCGGAATGCTGACCGACAACGCTGACGAAGATAAGACTTACGATCGTTTCCGGGATCGAATCATGTTTCCTATTCGAGACCTTCGAGGCAGGACGATCGCGTTTGGTGGTCGGGTTTTGGATGATGACGCGAAGCCCAAGTACCTGAACTCTCCCGAGACGGATGTCTTTCATAAAGGCAGGGAATTATACGGTTTATATGAGGCGCGCAAGCGTGTCAGAAAGCTGAACAAACTGATTGTCGTTGAGGGATATATGGATGTTGTCGCCCTTGCGCAACACGGGGTTGGCTATTCGGTCGCGACCCTTGGGACCGCCACGAGCACGGACCATATTGAACGGATGTTTCGAATAGTCCCGCAGATCGTCTTCTGTTTTGATGGAGATGCGGCTGGCCGAAATGCCGCCTGGAAGGCGCTGCTGTCGACGCTTCCGGCAATGGAAGATGGTTGTAGTGCAAAATTTCTCTTTGTACCCGACGGCGATGACCCTGATTCGCTTATCCGCAGGGAGGGTCAGGAAAAATTTGAAGCGAGAATCGGGAAAGCGCAGGGGCTGGCGGATTTTTTCTTCCAGAGTCTTGGTGCTGATCTTGACCTTGAATCGGTAGAAGGCCGCGCCGCGCTGAGTAAACTGGCGGTGCCACATATTCAGCAGGTGTCCGATGGCGTTTTTAGGCAGTTGATGATTCAGGAACTGTCACATAGAACAGGGGTGGATTCAGAAAAGCTCCTCGGTCTTACCGGTCTGGATCAGAACTCTCCGGCCAGGGAACGTCCGCCGCCCGTTAATCATCGGCAAAGGCAACTAAAACAATCAGGACTGGGAGAGCATGCGACCAGAATATTGCTCAGGCAGCCGGATGTGGCGAATCTTCTTGATGATGCTGATCTGACAAAACTTGATGGTGTGACAGAGTGGCAACTTCTGGTTGAGTTGGTCCGGTGGGTTCAGCAGGCGAAGGATACTTCACCCATGTTGCTCCTAAGCCACTATCAGGATGGCCCCTATTTTGATTATTTACGAGGTCTTGCCGAAAAAGATCCAATGCTTTCCCAGGATCAGCTTGCGGATGAGTTCCTGGACACGCTTCGCAAGATGGTGCGGGAAGGTGAAAGCCAACAAAAACAAAGGGTTATAGACGAGTTAACCCAGAAACCGCTGTCTGAATTATCGCCTACGGAAAGAAATTTGTTGACGAGCTATCGTCGACCCAAGTCCGAAGACTGAACATATCTCCATTATTCCTGCTTATAGTTAGGATGTTCCTTCATTCAAATTGTGGAAGTAAGCCCTTTCAGTCGATATAATGTCCGGCTCGTCAGTTTTTTTGCATCAAAGAGGTCCTATGTCCAGTGGTCTAGCACAACAGCAGTCGCGACTAAAAGAGCTTATCAGTCGTGGTAGAGAGCAGGGTTATTTGACCTATCAGGAAGTTAACGATCATTTGCCGGATGACATTACTGATCCAGAGCAGATAGAAGACATCATCGGCATGATCAATGATCTGGGGATCGCAGTTCATGAAACAGCGCCCGATGCAGACGATCTTCTCGCCGAAGGCGATTCAACAGATGAAGTGGCCGCAGAAGAGGCCGCAGCCGCGCTGGTGGCCGTAGAAAATGAGGCTGGCAGAACAACAGACCCGGTCCGCATGTATATGCGCGAAATGGGTACGGTAGAACTGCTGACCCGCGAAGGCGAGATTGTCATCGCAAAAAGAATAGAAGAAGGCATCCGCGACGTTCTGAATGCGGTTGCTCATTTCCCGGGACCGGTCGCGTTCACACTAAATCAATATGAGGCAACCCAGGAAGAGGAAGGCAAGCTAGCTGATCTTCTTATTGGCTTTCTCAATCCTGTAGAGAATGTAGTACCAGCCGCACAGGTTGTGCCTGGCGAAAAGAAAGAAGACGACGACACGGAAGAGAATAAAGGTGCAGACCCGGTGCTGGCGGCTGAACGATTCGCCATCCTCGAAAAGCAATTCAAGAAATCCCAGCGGGTCATCAAGAAGCACGGTCGAAGTTCTGCCCAGGGCGTCAAGGAGCTTGAAGCACTTGGGGAAGCATTTCAGTTTTTCAAATTCGTACCAAAACATTTTGACGTTCTTGTACAGATGGCCAGAGATACGCAGGCACAGATTCGTCGTCAGGAACGGCACATCATGAACACCTGTATTCGTCGTGCAAAGATGCCCCGTAAGGTCTTCCTGGAAAAGTTCACCGGGCATGAGGCGGACCTGAAATGGGTGCCTAAACAGATCAAGGCAGGACACGACAAGCTCAAGAATTTTGAAGACGACATAATGCGTGCCCAGAAGCGTATCAAGCAGGCCTCAGAAGCAGTAGGGCTTGAAGTCATAGAAATCAAGGATATCAATCGTCGTATGTCCATTGGTGAAGCGAAAGCTCGCCGTGCCAAGAAGGATATGGTTGAGGCAAATTTGCGATTGGTTATTTCCATCGCCAAAAAGTATACAAATCGTGGTCTTCAGTTTTTGGATCTGATCCAAGAAGGCAACATTGGCTTGATGAAAGCGGTTGATAAATTTGAGTATCGGCGCGGTTATAAGT
>JABBBA010000413.1:4103-5105 GCA_018607685.1 K189A clade bacterium
GCTACCGAGGAAGGATTGCAGGAAGCGACTCGCGGTGTATTGTCAGGTCTGACCGCCAGGGAAGCGAAGGTGCTTCGAATGCGATTCGGTATTGATATGAATACTGATCATACGCTTGAGGAAGTCGGTAAGCAGTTTGATGTAACCCGTGAACGGATTCGGCAGATTGAGGCAAAGGCTCTCAGGAAGCTGAGGCATCCATCCCGGTCTGATCATTTGAAGACCTTTCTGGATTAGATCAAAAAGCCCGCTTAGCGGGCTTTTTTTTTGGTGTTGTTTTTGTTTGGCGCTTCGCGAGAATTATAGAGTGGCTCTCGCAACATCAAATTCGTGTTGAAAACACAAATTTGATGTCGCTGCCGCCTCGTATTTGTTTCAGCCCGATGGGCTGAAACAAAACGATTGGTGGGCCCGGTAGGACTCGAACCTACGACCAATGGATTATGAGTCCAGTGCTCTAACCAACTGAGCTACAGGCCCTTTTTCTATGGATTAGAAAGCGCGTAGTTTACCAGAAGACTAGTCCGTGGCGAACTCAAATGGTGTCAATAAAACGCTAAGCTAAGGTGTTGTTGTTTCTGATCCGGCTGGTGTGCAGATTCGACTGCGTTGCGTGGGATATCTCCCTCTCCAGGAGATATTCGGCCGGAAAGTGACTCCTCGGGATTCGGTTCCTTGAGGATTCACAGTGTCAATGGCGAGGTATTGTTACAACCAGCTCATAAGGCGAGTGGCTTGGGATAGCAGGGAAGTCAGGAGGCTGAGTGCTACCGGTGCTTTCCGCATATTTGGTTCCTTGAGGCGATCAACAAACAACCCATAAAACAACGACTTCCTCTACCAGTAAATTCCCCGTAATCGGGTGGACAGAAACTCAATCATTACCTACTATTCGCATCACTGGGCCTCGAATCGAAACGATGGGGGACCCGGTGAATGAAACCCTAGATCCGCTATTTAAGCTCGGACTTGATCCATCCAAAAAGGACAGGTACCTATGAA
>JABBBA010000413.1:5215-9592 GCA_018607685.1 K189A clade bacterium
CGCCATCAGCTGATGGCACGTTATCTCCCGTTGGCTGCAAGA
Source organism: K189A clade bacterium (assembly GCA_018607685.1). Classification (GTDB taxonomy): domain Bacteria; phylum Pseudomonadota; class Gammaproteobacteria; order Pseudomonadales; family Azotimanducaceae; genus UBA9659. Next base: position 5,258 of record JABBBA010000413.1, read on the forward strand.
TGTTCCTCTATCGGGGAGACATCATGATAAACGTCAATACCTTCAAACAACGAAAACAAAGTGGCTCTCGTCTGTCCATGGTTACCTGCTACGACGCATGGTCAGCCAGGATTCTGAATGGCACGGATGTGGACTGTCTGCTTGTCGGGGACTCCCTGGCTGTTGTTATGCATGGCTTTGATTCGACAGTGCATGCCACCATTGAAATGATGGAATTGCATGTTGCTGCTGTTTCAAGGGGTGCGCCGGATAAGTTCATCGTAGCTGATATGCCATTCCTTTCCTGTTCGAAAGGGTTGGAAGTAGCAATGGATGCAGTCCAACGTTTGATGCAGGCCGGTGCCAATGCAGTAAAGATTGAAGGAGCCAGCCACCAGCTTCCTGTTATTAGGCAGATTATTGAAGCGGGTGTTCCTGTGATGGGCCACCTGGGCCTGACGCCACAGTCGATTCACAATCTCGGTGGCCATAAGGTGCAGGGAAAAGATGAGGCGGGTGTACAGAAGATCACAACGGATGCGAGAGCCCTGGAAGCCGCGGGATGTTTTTCGATTGTTCTTGAATGTGTGCCCAACAAACTGGGGGAATGCATTTCTCGATCACTCCACATTGCGACGATTGGAATTGGTGCAGGACCTGACACCGACGGGCAGGTGTTGGTGCTACACGACCTCATCGGTACTAACCCTGACTTTACACCCAGATTTTTGCGAAGGTATGCGGATGTCCATGAGGTGATTGGGACGTCGGTGCAGAAGTATCATGGGGATGTGGTGGCGGGATCCTTTCCTTCGATTGAGGAGAGCTACGGTTGAAGATTTTGAAATCAATTGCTGATGTCCGGACCTTTGGGAAAGTTGCCGCAGGTTCGGTCGGGTTCGTTCCAACGATGGGTGCGCTTCACCAGGGACACCTTTCGCTGGTTGAGCGTAGTCGCAATGAAACAGACCTGACCATAGTCAGTATCTACGTCAACCCAACCCAGTTTAATAACCAAAATGATCTGGCTAACTATCCGGATACATTGACGCTTGATCTGCAGATGCTTGAGGCGGCAGGCGTTTCTGCTGTGTTCATGCCGACCTATGAGTTGCTGTATCCCGACAATTTCGCGTACGAGGTCGATGAAAAGCAGTTTAGCCGGGAGCTCTGTGGGGCGAACCGGCCAGGACACTTTACCGGGGTTCTGACGGTCGTCATGAAACTGCTAAATATTGTTAAACCTCAAAAGGCCTACTTCGGAGAAAAGGATTTCCAGCAGCTCTCGCTTGTAAAGGGCATGGTGGAGGCGTTCTTTCTGGAGACTGAGATTATTGGGTGCCCTATTATTCGGGAGGATGACGGGCTGGCAATGAGTTCCCGAAACCTGAATCTTACGAGCTGTGATCGTGGTAAGTCGCCGCTTTTCAATAAGCTACTTAGCAACGCAATGTTGAGTGACGAAGAAATTCAAACGCGGTTGGACCTTGCCGGGTTCGAAGTGGATTACGTGGTGACTAAAGACGGTCGCCGGTTCGGTGCTGTAGTGATGGGCGATGACGCTGGCCCGGTCCGTCTAATTGATAATGTAGAGGTAGTTAGCTGATGTTGCTTTGTCTTGATGTAGGTAACAGCCAGATTTTTGGCGGTATTTTTGAAGACGACCAACTTCAGGTTCAGTTTCGACGGACTTCACAAACCAGGAGCTCTTCAGACGAGCTTGGGGTGTTCTTCCGTTCGGTGTTGCGTGAGAACAATGTTGAACCCGATCTGATTTCCCATGTGGCGATTTGTTGCGTTGTACCGGATCTGCTTTATTCCCTGAGAGCCTGTTGTCAGAAATATTTTAGATTGGACCCTTTGATTCTGCGTCCCGGGATCAAAACAGGATTGAAGATCCAGTACCGAGACCCGAAGGAAGTTGGCGCGGACCGTATCGCGGATGCCGTCGGCGCGGTCACAATGTTTCCCAAGCGTAATCTGATTGTCGCAGATTTTGGAACCGCCACGACATTGTGCGCGATTACCAGCAACAAGGAGTTTCTGGGCGGTAACATCATTCCTGGTGTCAGGTTATCGATGGAAGCGTTGGAGGAAAGAACCGCGCAACTTCCGTCAGTTGAAATATTACCGCCACGAAACGCACTGGGCAGGACGACCGTTGAAAGTATTCAGTCCGGTCTTTACTGGTCCAATGTAGGCATGGTCAGGGAACTGGTTGGCAGAATCACCGAAGAAGAGTTTGCGGACGAACCACCCCTGGTCGTGGCAACCGGTGGTTTCGCCCAGCTGTTTAACCGGGAAAAATTGTTTGATGAGGTGATCCCCGACCTGATTCTCACAGGCCTGAGGGAAATCGTTCGTCTAAATCAATAGCGGTTCACAAGTTGGTGATCTGAGTCGGTTATCATGGGAGCCGGCTGAACAAGAAAAGGAATAGCTGGCGCCAAACGTTAGCCATTCACTCAGAATATGACGATCGCTTTAACGAGAAATCTACTCCCCGGGATGCTGCTCGTGTTCCTTGCCACATTGTGCCTGTATGCGGTCACGATGCCTCGGACTATCACGCTGGAAGATGCAGGTTTGTTCCAGATGATCTGCCACAACGGTGGTATTGGTCATCCACCCGGGTATCCACTGTTCATACTTTCATGCCAGGCTTTCGTCAATCTACCCGGTTTTGATCAGAGTGTGATCGCGGGTAACCTGCTGTCGGCGATATTTGCCAGCGCTGCCTGTGCGGTTTTGCTTGTCGTGTTCCGACAGTTTCAGATGCCAGGCGGGCTCTCCATTTCGCTTGCGCTGGTTTATGGGTTTTCAGCGACCTTCTGGTCCCAGGCGATTATCATTGAAGTTTATTCCCTGGCGGTACTGTTGTTTCTGGTTTGTCTCTCCCTGTGTCTGGCCTATCAGAAGTCAGAGCAGGGGAAGTACCTCCTGTTGCTTGCGTTGGCTTATGGACTCGCGCTTTCGAATCACTGGCCGCTGCAAGGGCTGGCGACGATGGCGCTGCTGGCCATCCTCGCGCCTCGAATGAAATCAATTTTCCGATTTTTACTGGTGCCCGCTAATCTACTGGCGGCTGTTGCCTTGCTGGGGCTGGGTCTGTCGCCATACCTGACATTGTTTCAGTCTTCTCCTGAGTTTTCGATCTACGGCCCGGTTGAGACCACGACAGATTTTTTGAAATACATTTCAAGAGCTGCCTATACCGATCAGGGTGAGTTCGCCGGTATCAGCGACAAGCTAAGCTTCCAGGGATGGCTCGCCCGGCAGTCAGCGTTGGAGTTGACACTTCCCCTGGGGATTCTGGCAGGTATTGGTTTTCTCGTGTCCTTTAAAAGACTCCCCTGGCACTTGTCGGTTGCCTTGGTGTTGCTCTATCTGGGTGGAACCTCAATTCTCAATTTAATGCTGGGGTTTGAGTTCAATGATCATCGGGTCGCGATATTTGAACCCTACCCGGTGATCAGTTACTTGGCTTTGGTTGTCTGGCTTGGGATTGCGGTGATGTGGTTAATAGAATCGGCGGCGCAGAGAGTCCCCTGGTTGCGTCAATTATTTCCGATGTTATTAGTCGCAATGGTATCTCTCGGTAACTTCCCTGGATTGCACTACCGTGATAACGATTTTGTGCAGGCCTACGGTGAGATGGTGCTCAAAAACATCCCTGATGATGCGGTGCTGTTTGTGGAAGGCGATGTGGGCGTCGGTGCGATTGGATACCTTCATTATGTACTGGGCCAGCGTCCGGATATTGAACTGCGTAGCTGGAACAATCTTGCCTTCAGTAACAGGCTGATCTCACCTTACTCATCAGTGAATCAGCAGACGAAGTTGCGTAGTGACTATATTAGAAATGCAGAAAAAGCCGTGTTTAGTACCGTTGGGCACGGCGAGCAAGGTCTCAGTAGCGGCCTGCTCTTTCAGCATAATGTACCGTCAGGGTATCAATGTGACCGGAGTCTGCATGAGTATGTCGGGAAGTTGGTTACGGTTGATCAACTTGACGTCCTTAATAATGGCCATGAAAAGGAATTGCTGTTTGGGTTGCTGGTACAGTTTTCACAACTGCATATTGCGTTGCTTTCAGACAACATGGCAGTGGGTGAGGCGTTTGAGGCGGAGCTGGCTGCGATGGCGATGCTGGAAAAAACCTTGCCGGGTAAGCTGGAGCTGATTGCATCCCAGCTCTGGAACCGTGGCAATGTGGTGCTAAATACTATGCAAAAAGAACAGCTTGAACAACTGGTTGAATCTGCCGCGGCACAGATGCCGCCTCGAGCAAACGTACGTATTCAGGCACTTTTGGAAGAATACCGGGGCAGAGTCGCGTTAATTGAACCGGCAAGC
>JABBBA010000115.1 GCA_018607685.1 K189A clade bacterium
AACGAATGCTTGGGAATCAATCGGTTACAAAGCATCAGGCAGTAGCCAACCATGATGTCGGCGGCGGTGAATTTGCCCAGAAGAAACTCCTTCCCCTCAACCGCAGCATTGACTGCAGCGACACACATGAGTGCACGGTTCGACATTTCTTCAATCACCTCGGGAATTTCGGGATCAAAATTCCGCCTGTGGTTGACGATTTCACCCAGGGGTCGCGCGAAAGTCGCCTCACCAAACCATGACCATTGCAGATAGATAGCATGTTCCGCCGTGCCTGCCCTGGGCTGAAGTCGACCATCACCATACCGGTCCAGGATGTACTGCACCATCGCCCCGGATTCAAACATCGAGAGCTCAGCGTCCTCCAGCACCGGCACTTTACCCACCGGGTTCTTCGCAAGCCATTCAGGACTCATCCTGAACTCAGGAGAAAACGAAACGGTCTCTACATCGAGAGGCACACCAAGTTCTTCACATAACCAGATGATTCTTGTCGACCGGGTTCCCGGTACATGAAACAGCTTAAGCATGACACATCACATTTTCCTCAGGACACCGTATTAACCGGCACCAGTCACCTTCAATAATCAGGACCCGAGGACCAGATCGGCGAAGGTCCGTAACTGACCCACACTACGAGTTGATACAAGTAATGAAGTGACAGGTGTATCTTTCCACGCCTGCAACCGGTCCCTGATCCTGTCAACTGAGCCAACAAGAGAAATCTCATCAGCAAGTTCCGTCGGAACCGCAGCCACTGCTTCTTCCTTTTTACCCGCCAGGAACAAGTCCTGGATCTTCTCAGCAGCTTCTTCAAAGCCCATGCGCTTAACCAACTCGTTATGGAAGTTACGGGATTTGGCGCCCATGCCTCCGATGTAGAGTGCAAGGTTTTGTTTCAAAGGCATCAATGCTTCTTCGACATCGTCATTGATGATGACGGAAATTCCCTGCATGATTTCAAATCCAGGCTTCGCGTCCTTGATCTGATCTGCATACACCTCCTGACGATAAGGAGAGTAATAGAGTGGCAACCAGCCATCCGCAATCTCTGCCGTCATTGCTACATTCTTTGGCCCTTCTGCACCGAGGAAAATCGGAAGATCTTCTCTGTAGGGATGAGTAATGGACTTCAACGGTTTACCCAGGCCCCAGGAACCTTCGCCGGTATACGGCAGTGGATAATGCTCACCGTCGTTTGTAACGGGTTCCTGTCTACGTAGCACCTGGCGAACGATATCAACATACTCTCTGGTTCTTGCCAGCGGTTTCCCAAAAGGTGCCCCATACCACCCCTCGACGACCTGCGGACCTGAAACACCCATACCCAGAATAACCCTGCCACCTGATAAGTGATCCAGTGTGAGCGCAGCCATCGCAGTGGCCGTAGGGGCGCGCGCCGACATCTGGGCAATACCTGTTCCGAGCCTTATTCGCTCTGTGTGTGCACCGATCCATGCCAGTGGAGTGAACACATCCGAGCCCCAGGCTTCTGCGGTAAACAGTGCATCGTAACCAAGCTTCTCGGCTTCCTGTGCAATCTCGACCATTTTGGGGTTTGGGCCCGCGCCCCAGTATCCCAGTTGCAATCCAAGTTTCAGATCACCCATATTTTTGTACTCCGCAACATAATTTACTCGAACCCGCAGGATGCCGCGCTGATTGAACCAAAGCAACCTACATTCCGCCCGGTGCTGATGAACAATAATTGCCAATTGTCAGGTTGCCGTTTAGGCTTAACCGCTTACTAGAGGGGAATATAATGACGGTGACACAGTACGTTGGCAGTAGTGATGAGGCACGAAAGGCACTTATCGACAGAATGAAAGGCGGTGACCTGACCGTTTCAAACAAAGAGATGGCTGAAGCTTTCAAGATAGACCCTCACTATGATGCCTACGGTGTACCGCTGGACAAGATGGACCCGGCCCACCCTGCACTCTTCGCTAACGACACGATCTGGCCGCATCTGGAGCGGTTAAGAAAAGAAGATCCGGTTCACTTCACCGAAAACAGCATGGTTGGCCCTTACTGGTCCGTCACCCGGTACGAAGACATCATGTATGTCGACACGCACCATGAAATATTCTCATCGAAAGCCACCTTGGGCGGTATTACTCTGGGCGGTATTCCTGACAGGGATGATGAGTTCTCCCTGCCCATGTTCATCATGGAAGACCCACCCAAACACGACCTGCAACGCAAGGTTGTGACACCTATGTTCGTGCCGAAACAGCTGATGGATCTTGAACCCTTAATCAGGGAACGAGCCGGTCAAATATTGGATGGGCTGCCTATTGGTGAAGAGTTCAACTGGGTACGATCTGTATCCGTTGAGCTGACAGCACAGATGCTGGCAACACTTTTCGATATTCCACAGGAAGACAGGATGAAGCTAATTCTGTGGTCAGATACTTCACAAAACATGGGCGACCCGGAGTATTTCGAAACACCGGAAGAAGGCTTCCAGATCCTTTTCGAATGTCTCGGCTATTTCCAGCAAATCTATGAGGAGAGAAAAACACAGCCAGCGAAGTTTGATCTCATCTCGATGCTTGCTCATGATGAATCGACCAACAACATGAGCCCACAGGAATTACTGGGCAATATTCTGTTACTGATTGTCGGTGGGAATGACACAACCCGTAACTCTATCTCCGGTGGAGTCCTGGCGTTACACGAAAACCCTGGCGAGTACGAAAAGCTACTTCAGAACCCGGGACTTATTCCCAAGATGGTGCCTGAAATGATTCGCTGGCAATCACCGGTTGCACACATGGCCAGAACGGCACTGCAGGACACGGAGTTGGGCGGCAAGAAAATAAAGAAAGGTGACCGGGTTTGCATGTGGTACATCTCCGGAAATCGTGACAACGACTCTATCGATGAAGCCGACAAATTCATCATCGACAGGGTTAACCCAAGGCAACACACGGCCTTTGGCTACGGTGTTCACCGCTGCGTGGGGAATCGCCTGGCAGAAATGCAACTACGCGTGATCTGGGAAGAGATCATGAAGCGGTTCTCCAAAATCGAAGTAACCGGCGAACCCAAGTACCTCACCTCCAGCTTCATTCACGGCATCACCGACCTGCCGGTCACCCTAAAGGCTTAAACAATAAAGGGGACGCAGCACATTTAAAATTAATTAAGGGGGACGGAGGAGATTAGCCCCTAATCTCCTCCGTCCCTCTTAAACTCCTCCGTCCCCCTTTTAGAAGCCTTCGGTTTTGTGGACGTTGTTCCAGAGTAGGTTGGGGAACCAGCGGCGCATGCGCTGGCCCATTCGGGTTTGTTTGCCGGGAAACACAAATAACTCGTCTTCGGTAACGGCTTTATCGATGGCAGCCAGGACATCCTGGGGTTCTATGGCTTCGCCCTGATCAAACACCTTCGGCCAGACGGTATCTCTTGCCTGATCCAGCAATGGGGTTTTTACCGGCGGTGGGCAAACACACAATACCTTTACGTTACTGTCCTTGTGTTCGTGTGCCAGCACTTCCGTAAAAGCTACGACGGCAAACTTACTGGCGTTGTATGCCGCCATGTACAGAATTGGTACCCACCCGGCGAGCGATGCGAAGTTGACCAGCTCTCCCTCGTTTCGTTCCAGTAGTCTGGGCATCACGGCCTTGCTGACATTCACCACACCATTGTAGTTAATGTCCATTACCCGATGGAAAATCTCCACGTCCTGGTCCACCACTCTACCAAGCGGCATGATGGCGGCGGCGTTATACACACGCTTAATCGGCCCCAGCTTTGATTCAGTCTCATCCACGACTTTTGCCACCGCCTCATAGTTAGTGACATCAGTGTTGAAGGTACGGATGTTCTGGTGGTTCTCTGCCGTTTCCAGGAGCCCCTTTTCATTTACATCCAGCGCCGCAACCTGGTAGCCCTGTTCAGCAAACAATCGCGACGCCATCTGGCCCATGCCACTGCCCGCACCCGTAATAAAGATAGATTCTTCCTTCATCATTTCTCCCGAAAATCACTACGTAAAAAATGGGGACGCAGCTGATTAATAATGTGCTGCGTCCCCATTTAAGATTAACAAAATGTGCTGCGTCCCCATTACGGGTTTGCGCGTGTTATTTATCTGGCAATTCTTGCGGTAACTCCGGTTTGAATTTTTTTGCCGCTTCTTCAGATTCGAACCCGACAACGTAGGTCGCTGGCTCTGGACACCGGGCCGCATGCAGCGTTTCCTGGGGGATACTGATGAGGTCTCCGGAGCCGGCAGACAGCATCTGGTCAGACGCCACATCCCGTGTATCGAACTTGCCCGTCAAGACATAGATCCTCAGACTGGTCTTGTGCCAGTGAACATCTTCCAGATCACCGCTTTGCATTGCCCCGTCCCGGGCGAACAACCCCAGACCTTCTATAATGGACTTAGCTTCTTCCCTGGTGGAAAACCCACCTGGCTCAACCGAGACACTCATATTTACATCCTTTGATTACACACCAGCCCTAGAGTATCAAAAACAGTCTCTTCTGCTTGTTTTTTTGACACGGGTCAGTTTTCACTCAGCAGAAATCTGCTGAAATGAACTCCACTACAATAATCATAATCCAGGGATTCACATGGTCGAAACAGCAACCGGTACAGACCGTTCAGGCGGCAGAAGTTATCAGGACATTCTGGATGAAGATAGCCGCAAAGCCCCTGATATCTTCCGGGTCGAAAGCCCCATGCCCAAGGGACCGACCATCGTGCCGGCCGAGCGCTACTTTTCTCAGGCGTTTCATGATCTTGAAGTCGAAAAGGTCTGGAAACGGGTTTGGCAAATGGCCTGCAACGAAACGGACATTCCGGAAGTGGGTGATTACAACGTCTACGAGATCGCTCATCTCTCGTTTCTTGTCGTCCGTACCGGCGAAGACGAATTCAAGGCCTATCACAACGCCTGCCTGCACCGTGGCCGGATGATCAAGATCAAAGACGGCAAACGTGCACGCGAGTTCCGTTGCGCCTTCCACGGTTGGGCCTGGAACCTGGATGGTTCGCTCAAAGAGGTCCCCTGTCACTGGGACTTCCCGACGGTATCAGCAGAAACCCACAGCCTGCCCGAGGTCAAGATAGGCAGATGGGGAGGCTACCTCTTCATCAATCCCGATGAGAACGCAGAATCATTCGAGGATTTCATCGGCAACCTTTCAGAACAGTTCACTACCCTGCCCTATGAAAAGCGATACAAGACTGCCCATGTTGCCAAACTGCTCAGGTGCAACTGGAAGATTGCGCAGGAGGCCTTCAGCGAGGCGTACCATGTCATTACAACTCACCCCACTATTCTTGATTCGATTGGTGACGCCAACACCCAGTACGATGTGTTCGGTAATTATTCACGCGCCATGTCACCTAATTTCGAAAAAAGCCCTCACATCGAGCAGGACTGGGAACCACTCGAGGATGGTCGCCTGTTTACAAAACTGAGACATCCACTCACCGGCCATGTTTATGAAATGTGTGATGACGATCTGGTTCATGTCACCAATCACAAAGGTGAAGTGAGCAAATTTAAACCTGACGCTACCTGGGTGGAAGGTCCTATGACCCAGGTTGACCCGAACATGTGTAACTGGATTGGCGGAGACCAGTTGCCCGGCGGCAACGTTGTACCTCTCAGCCCTCCACCCGAGGTACCTGCAGGCAAGAACATGAGACAGGTCGTGGCGGAACCCGTTCGCGAATTCCACCGAAAAGCGCTGGGTGATATGGTCGATGATATCTGCGATGCGGAGCTGATTGATTCTATCTACCTGACTCTGTTCCCGAATTTCCATCCCTGGGGATGTTTCAGTCAGGTTAATTATCGTTTCAGGCCGAACGGCAGCAATCCTGAAGAATGCATCATGGAAGCTATCTACCTGTCACCCATTCCCCAGGACGGGAATTATGAGCCCGTCACAGAGATCCATTGGCTGGGATTTGATGATGACTGGACCCAGGCGCCTGAACTCGGTCTCCTGGCCAAGGTATTCAACCAGGATATTGTCAATATGCCGGAGGTTCAGCGCGGTCTGAAAATGATGAAGAACCCTGAAGTCATCTTTGCCAACTACGGGGAGACAAAGCCAAGACTTTTTCATAAACTGCTCAGCGAATGGATTGATAAGCCATAACCTACAAAGCAGGTGCCTGAAGAAGCAGAGCCTCAAAGGTGCGGCTGGAGCAAAGATGACTGAACAGACCACTGAGCAACAAACGTCTGAACCACAGACGCCCTACGAGATTCTGGGTGATCAGGGTATTAAAGACCTGGCAAGTGCCTTCTACGATGTAATGGACGAGTTACCGCTGGCAGCGGACATTCGGGCTATGCACGCGGACAACCTGGATCACATTAAACGAATGCTGTCTGCCTATCTGACAGGATGGATGGGTGGGCCGCCGGTGTATCAGGCCATCAAGGGTACGGTTTGCCTGACCGACCCCCATGAACCATTTCGCATCGGGCCAAAGGAAAGAGACCAGTGGCTCGCCTGTATGGACGAAGCACTTAACCGCGTGGGCGTCAGTGATGAACTAAAGCAGATGCTGAAGGATCCGATGTACCATGTGGCGGAAACTGTTCGCAACTGTGAAGACTCAACCCCTCGAAACAGCGGCCCTAATATCATCGCCGTCGGTTAACAGCCCTCATGTAAATGGCCTCACATCGTTCCTGTGAATAGATATTTTCATCGGCACGATGAGTGCCACGTGTATGGGGCCTGTCGCAGATTTACCCATTTTTGAACACACCGTCACGCAGATGACAAGTTTGACTTATCCGGTTGCCAACCCATACTTGCCGCTCTTAATGCGCTTAACTTCTGGAGATCAGAATGCACATCGGTGTTTCGCTGCCAGTACGCGAAATGGGGAACGACCTGACAGCTATTCGGGACTTCGCACAGGCGGCTGAAGAACTGGGTTTGACTCATCTTCGGATACCTGACCAGATTATGAGGCCAGGAAGTGGCCATCTACATGAGCCCATGATGCTTCTGTCTTATCTCGCCGCAATCACTTCAACCATTGAGCTGGTTCCCTCGGTCATCATTTTGCCGGTAAGACAAACCGTGCATTTCGCCAAGCAGGCAGCTGAACTGGATTCCTTGTCTGGCGGACGAGTTCGATTGGGTATCGGCGTCGGGGGAAGCGAAGAGGAATACCAATACCTCAATATGGACTTTAACAATCGCGGCAAGCGGTGCGATGAACAAATGGTTCTCTTGAAGAAACTCTGGACAGAAGAGGACATCGATTTCCAGGGAGACTTCCATACAATATCGGGAGCGCGCCTGAACCCACTGCCCCATCAAAAGCCAATCCCGATGTGGATCGGGGGCCGCGCCATCCCCTCAACACCGGTAGTCCGAAGAATCGCCCAACATAGCGACGGTTGGTTTGTACTCTGCTCCCCGGAGGAGATTAACCAGGTGAGAGACGCCGTGTTTACGGAGGCCGAAAAGGCAGGACGCAGGCCTGATGAATTCGGCCAGGAGGCAGGTGTCGCAGTGGTTGGCCCCCGGGAGGCCGAGTGGCAAAGCCGTGTGTCCAACTGGAGCGCCATGGGACTTACCCACCTTTGTTTACGTACATTAGGGGGAGACCTTTCCGTCTCACAACACTTAACAACACTGAAGCGGGTCATGAATGAGATACCCGCGGAAGCCAGATAAGAAAATCGAGCTGTAATGAATATGCAAACAACAGACAAACTCGAGTGCATCGAAAAAAATGCAGTCGTCAATGGTATCCGCCTGACGTACTTCGAAAGAGGTATGGCCTATCGGGGTATTAAACCCACGCTACTTTTCGTTCATGCCACAGGCTTTCACGCACGCGTCTGGGACAAGATCATTAATTCTCTGGGGGACTTTCATTCCATCAGTGTTGACCAACGCGGGCACGGGCGCAGTGAAAAAAAGAAAATTCAGCACTGGAGCGAAGTCATCACTGATACCAGTGAAATCATTGAACAGCTGGATCTCACCAACGTCATCGCCATAGGACACAGCATGGGCGGTCACGCTCTGATTGGTGCCGCCGCAAAGGCCGAACATCGGTTCCTGCGAATTATCGCCATAGACCCTGTGATTCCAGAGGAAGCCGCTTTTGCAGATGAGACACCGTCACCATTCAATGGTGCAGAGGAACATCCAACCGCAAAACGCCGAAACGAATTCGACTCACCGGAAGAAATGGCCGAACGCCTCAAACCCAAGGGATCGTTTGGTGTGTTCGATCCCGAAATGTTGATGGACTACTGCAAATATGGATTGCTGCCTAACGAAAAAGGTAAGGGATATGTCCTTGCCTGCCCACCCGAAATAGAAGCCAGCGTCTATATGTCCAGCCGTTCAAACCATGACATTTACGACGCCGTTCGTTCCTTGTCTGTGCCCGTACTCATCCTCCGCGCAAAAGAGCCTGCCAAGGATCGTGATGCCATGGACTTCAGTTCCTCGCCCACCTGGCCGAAGCTCTCTGCCGAGTTTAAAAACGGGCGCGAAATTTACTTCGCCGACAAGACACACTTTCTTCCCATGGAAATCCCTGAGGAGATAATCCGAATTATTGAGGAAGAAATCACTTCAGCGCAGGAACCATGACAGGGTTTGACGATATAAAACGCAAACTGGCGGATCGCTGGGAAAAAAGATCACCCAAAGACATCGCCAATCAGTTCTCCAAGCCATTGTTTGGCGGCGCCGGCGAATGGGACCTTCCACCGGGAATCACACCAAAAAAGAAACTGCTTTACCTCGCCGTTGGAATACCAGACACAGATTCCCTTCCAAAAGCACAGCTGCAGGCGGCATCAGATAAGATCGGCAACATGCCCGGTGACCTCGCGCTGCGCTATGGTTTTGGCCAGGGCCCAAACGGCATAAGAGCTTGGTTGGCTGGTCACAGGAATAAGCTGGAAAATACCGACGTTGATGAAAACTGGTTCCAGATGACCAACGGGTCATCCGGTGCGATTGACCTGATTGTTCGATCGCTGGTCGACCCGGGTGATGTCATCATTGCAGAAAACCCAACCTACATGGGCACGCTTCACAACTTCAGGGGCGTGGGTGCTGAAATTCAGTTCGTGTCCATGGACAACGATGGGCTCGATACTGACGAATTGGACAGTCTGCTCACAAAACTCAAACAGGACGGTAAGTCGGTCAAACTGATCTACACCATCTCTGCTTTTCACAACCCAACCGGCGTAACCCTGTCACTGGCTCGACGGAAAAAACTTATAGAGATAGCGTACAAACACGATGTTCTGATCCTGGATGACGAGGCCTATCGTGAGCTCTGGTACGACACCCCTCCCCCACGCGCTATCTCTGCGTTGACGGACGGTTACGGCGTCATTACGACAGGTACTTTTTCCAAAACCGTGGCAACGGGTATTCGAGTGGGATACATTCACGCCAGGCCTGAAATATTGGCGCTGTTTGGTCGAATGCGGTTTGCTATGGGCCAGAATCAAGCAGGCCTT
>JABBBA010000381.1:0-2113 GCA_018607685.1 K189A clade bacterium
ACAAATGATCACGGTAACAAAAAGGGCCTGGAGGCTGCACAACGATTTAGGCATCGACTGGTCAGGCATTGCACTTGCGATTCAACTACTGGATGACCTGGAACAACTTCGACTGGAAAACGAGAACCTGAAGCGTCGGCTGAAGCGTTTTGTTCCTAAACAATAAACAAGCAGGTAGCCGTCCTGCAGTATCGCTGTAATCTAATCTTTTGAAACTAAAGGGTATTGAAGGCGAGTTGGCCATTGCGCGACGCCGAATCGCTGGCAGTCCGGTATTCAGTTAAGACCGGAAAGTAGTGGTGGCGTTGTACTGGCATTATGCCCTTCAGGAGCAGCGCTTTGTTCGAGCTAGTCGAACCAGGTGATTCAAGCGCACGCTGTAAGGAACGAAATACATCCTCGCGATCGATACCACGTCTCACCACATAGGGCGGGGAAGGGGCCTCAGAACTCCGTTCGACAACTTCCAGCCCGGCTACAGTTGCAGGCGAATCACGCTTGATGATGCTCCAGGTAACGGCATCAATTGCTGCCACATCTGCGATACCTTTTTTTAACGCCTCAAGGCTTGCCTGATGAGACCCGGTCACAACCACTTTTTGTGGTGTGCAAATCGAAAGAAGTGCTGACCACCCGGAGCGAGATGAAAGTGAATTCACCGCAGCGACGCGACCATTGATGTCGCCGACGATATAGCTGAAGTACATACCTGGTTCACAATCCAGATCGAACACGGGTGCCGCAACGGGCTCGATAGGAGCCTTCGACAGAAACAAATCAAGCCCGCACGCTTGAGTGACCGTTAAGTCGGGGTCCTGCCAAAGGTCAGATATAGATTGATGACGATTAAGTTGTCCAGGATATCCTGTGGCTTGCCACAAGGTGTCGTTTGCCCACTGGACACTGGGTAAGTCGTACCAGGGAAATGACGCGATCATCGAACGCAGTTTATTTTCTGTAACCTGAGCCGGGTTCGGCTAAAGAAGCTTCATGACGAATCCGATGATTGAACCCAGCACAAAGATGTAAATGGGCGGCATGCTGATGAGCAGGCCAATCATTCGCTTGTCAGAAGAACGATAGTAACCAAGCGCATATAACATTCTGCCTATCGGCCAGAATATGCCAATACCAGCCGCCCAGAGAGGGCTGACAGCCATTGCAAACAACCAGAGTCCAGGCAGGAACAATACAAGATGTTCCAGCGTATTTTGATGCGCTCGTACATAGCGCATATATTCCTCGGGACCTTCGTGCGACGGTGCTGGCACATCAAATTTGCCGCGCGCCATGCCAGACTGGTACAGCGTGAAGTAGTACGCCAGTAGCGCCAGACCACTGACGATTCCGGGATAGGCCAGGTCGCCCATGTGTTTACTTCCTTTGAATGTTAAGTGTAGGGATTATGCGGGAGTGTATTCGTTCTCACCAGATCAATAGGATTTTCCCCAGACCATCTCGGGTACGAGTATGGAGCAAGAGTCCTGGCCGAAGTGAAATCCCGTTACTTTTTCATTACCATTCTTCCGATGAAAAAGTCATTGTTCGCCCGCTCAAATTTCACGTGGGTTTAACAATAGATTGCGCTCTCTACCCGGGAACAAGCCGAACCTCCTGCGAGGTTCGGCTTAGTGAGATCAAGCAGCGAACTGGTCCAGATGGTAGTCGGTGTTTCCGAACTGGGCTTCAATCACAAGCAGGCGCTTGAAGTAATGCCCAACGCGTAACTCTTCCGTCACACCCATACCGCCGTGTGTCTGCACGGCGTTCTCACCGACAAAAAATGAAGCCTTGCCAATAAGGTGTTTCAGCGCATGGACACAACGCTGGGCATCATCGCCATCGGCAGCGACTTCCATCGTTGCGCGAAAGAGCAATGATTTACACTGTTCATATTCCATGAACATCTCGACCATACGATGCTGCAGTACCTGGAAGTCCGACAATGGATGACCAAACTGTTCCCGGTCCTGGGTGTAGGCAACCGTATCCTTGTAAAGGATTTCCATCGCACCGACTGCTTCAGCAGCAACGGCTAGAATGCCGTCATTGATGACCGCATTTAGTGGCGCAAATCCATTGTCGATATCACCCAGCAGGTCGTCTGCTGTGA
>JABBBA010000381.1:2123-7480 GCA_018607685.1 K189A clade bacterium
CGAAGGTGAGTTCCGAAGACTGCAGGCCATCAACCGTCGGGAAGCCCTGTACTGCCAGGCCCTCTCGATCTGCCGGAATCAACGCCAGGGAAATACCAGCCTGATCAACAACACCGCCACTGGTTCTGAAAGAGACAACAAAGGCATCAGCGGTCTTGCCATGCAGGACCATGCACTTTGTACCCGACAGTGTGTAGCCTCCATCGGTTTTGGTGCCGGCGACGGCAACATTGTGAGGTTCATAACCTGACTCAGGCTCTGCATAAGCCAGCGCGAGCTGCTTTGAGCCATCGATCACGCCTTCCAGCCATGCTTTACGCTGGGCTTCACTTGCGACACGTTTTAATACACCACCACCAAGCACGACGCTGGCAAGAAACGGTTCAAGCACCAGTCCTTTTCCGAACTGCTCCATCAAGACCATGGTGTCGAGCTGATCACCGCCGAATCCGCCATCTTCTTCACTAAAGGGTAAACCGAACCAACCAAGTTCTGACATGGTTTTCCAGTGGTCCGGGCTGAAGCCCGGCGTTTTTTTCGCAATAGCGACTCTGCTTTCCAGGTCGTAGTTGTCCTGAACAAATCGTTCAATCGAGTCCGAAACGAGTTGTTGTTCTTCGCTTAATTCAAAATTCATTGCAACGTTTCCTATTTCTTCGACGACTTTATGCCAAGGACTTTCTTGGTAACAATGTCCTTTTGGACTTCGCTGGCACCACCGTAAATAGTGTAAACACGGCTGCTCATATAGCCGCCCATGCCACCTCTGGCAAAATCCGGGCCGGCATTGGTGCCACCCCAGGCTGCAGAGAACTGTCCGCCTGCTTCCATGGTCAGCTTTTGTATCCGCTGCTGAATATCCGTTCCCTTTAGCTTCAGGATCGAAGACTCCGGTCCCGGTGCGGTGCCAGCGCTTGCGGTGGCCAGACTTCTCAGCTCCGTGTACTCAACCGCCATCAAATCAATTTCGAGTTCCGCGACCTTGGCTTTGAAACTCGGAACGTCCATCAGGCTGCCATTACCACGCTTCACGCTGCTGGCTTTTTGTTTCAAATCTTCCAGGGCAACGATGGAGTTCGAGATACCGGCAATACCGGTTCGCTCATGCTCAAGTAATCCCTTGGCGTAGGTCCAGCCTTTACCTTCTTCACCCACCCGGTTTTCTACCGGTACCTTAATGTCAGTAAAGAACACTGTATTGACGGTATGTGAACCACCCAGCGTAATGATGGGCTTAACTTCAATACCTTCCTGCTTCATCGGGAACAACAAGAAAGTGATACCTTCCTGTTTGATGCCGGCGTCGCTGGTTCGGGTCAGACAGAAGATCCAGTCCGCAATATGGGCCATGGTGGTCCAGATCTTGGTGCCATTCACGATGTAGTGCTTGCCGTCTTCAGACAGAACGGCTTTGGTCTTGAGACTCGCCAAATCAGAACCAGCACCGGGTTCGGAGTATCCCTGACACCAGTTAACTTTACGGGCGCGGATGTCGGGTAGAAATCGTTCCTGCTGTTCTTCGGAACCATGGGCCATCAGTACAGGGCCCAGCATGCTGAGTCCGAAGGGCATGTCCCATGGCGTGCCCGACCTGGCGGTTTCTTTTTGCCAGATGTAATGCTGGTTCGGTGTCCAACCAGGACCACCAAACTTGGCAGGCCACTTGGGTACGTCCCAGCCGCCTTTCTCCCTGGCTTTCTCGAACCAGTCCATTCGCCACTTATTGGGGTCCTCACCATCCTTATAGGCATTTGTGGCCAGGAATTCTTTTACCTCTGCTTCGAAAGCGAGGTCATCTTTACTTAGTTCAATATCCATTAATTGATTCCAACATGTATCTGGAGTGTGCAATATATCAAAACTGGATATAAATACTAGAATAATGTTCTAATTGGTTATGTCGCGAAAAAACCAAACAAGTGAGCTGAAATCCCGCGTTATGGAGGTGGCTCTTGTCCATTTCTCGGAAGTGGGTATTGAGCGTACCAATGTCAGCGATATCCTGGCGGATGCCGGGTGCTCCGTCGGCAGCCTGTATCACCACTTTGGCAATAAGGAAGGTATTGCCGAGGCCGTGTTTGTAGACGGTGTTAATCAGTTCAATTCCCGTCTTCTTGCGGCGCTTCTGCCCAGAAGGACCGCCAGTACGGGTATTAAGGCAAGTGTTACCTTCTGCTGTGAATGGGTGACCGATCAGTCAGAGCTCGCCTCTTTTCTGCTGTCACGGGAAGTAAGGTTCTCGGATAGCGCCAAACTTGAGCTTCGAGCGATGGATCGCGCATTCGGTCAGTCAATTTATGACTGGTTTGTGCCGCATGTTAAATCAGGCGCACTACTCGAATTGCCCAAAGGCATGTATGTGCCCTTGATTTGTGGTCCTACGCTGGAATATTCACGCCTCTGGTTGTCTGGCCGAAACAGCCGTTCGCCGGGCGATGTGGCCTCTATTCTTGCGGAAGCCGCCTGGCAGTCCGTAAAGAGTGATGGGGAAGCCAAGCCTTGAGTTTCACTGGCGCAGGACTCCGTGAGTAACTTCACACACAGGGCTCTGGATCGTACCGTTGCTTGCGACGGTTTCAGGGAATCTTTGAACAAATTTGTTTGTTGCCAGCCAGCAGCCAAATTTGGCGCGCGAGCGGCCTTTACTCAACCAGCTCCAGCGGGGGTTGGGGGTCATAAGAGAAGAAGTCGAAATCACTTTTATAACGCTCCTTCATTATCGCGATTGAATCCCTGCTGAAACCAGATACGGCATCTCCTCTTTCCGTGATATTAAGTTTGATTTCAAACTCCGGTAAGTCGACGTTAAGCTTCTGATTCAAGCGGCTAATGTCTTCGCTCAGATTGTCTACCCTGCCGCAGAAATCCACGATCAAGGATTCCTGCTGAGCATCCATCACCCAAAAGACCTGTGGCTTGAACATATTGTCGATATCAGTTTCCTGCCAGAAACGGCTATGAATCATGTCGTTAACGTCTGATATTTCTTCAAAGGCGCTTTTTGCTCGTTCAGCGTGGCTTCCCGGTAACCATTGTTTTAGGAAAAGAAAGGTGGACAGAGTCCGTTCGTAGGGGTTTCTGGTAAACGCGAAGGAAAAATAGTGCTTGGGTAGGGGATTGCTCTCAAGTACCCCCTTTATTTTTCTGTATGGGGCGTGTTTGCCAACCTTGTGCCGTTGAACAAATTGCGGGAGTAACGCCTCTCCCATATCCGTGCCGCCAACTTCAACATCGTTTATCCCGCTTAACTGCGAATAATATCGGGCTATTGATGTTCCTGCATTTTTTGGAATATGAACAAAAACAAAGCCGTGACTATTATTAATAATCATAAACGGCTACTTGATTGCGACGAAGGTCATGATAAAGGCAGCAGATTTCGATGTGATGCCGTGCCTGCTCGATAACATCAATTGCATATAAGCGTCTGAAAAACCGATTTCCTTGCATTGGTCAAAGAACCCCCATCCAGGCACCTGGAAAACCAATGAGCCTTCATCGGGCTTGGTCGGGTTGCCGTGGTATTGTGCTTCCATGTGATGCACCACAGCCCCTTCCTCTAGTGTTGCCCTAACTACGTTTTCCTGGCGCCCGGGTGCGAAGGGGACAGTGCCGAGGAAGATTCCGCCCGGTTTCAAAATACGAAAGGCTTCTCGCACTGCCTGTGTGATATCAGGTACATGTTCAAGGACATCACAGCTGAGATAGATATCAAACTGATCATTTTCAAAGGACATATCCATAATATCCTGATGCAGAACATCGGGATGCAGTTCTCGTTCGTCGGAGCTAGGCAGGTATTCTGACCCCGTGTAAAAGTCGAGATAGGATGACATCCGTTTTGCAAGGGGTGATATCGCTTCCGAGGCATAGACCTGCATGGAGGTTCCAGCATTCTTCGTGAGTTGCTGAAACAATAAAATAACTGCTCGTTGTCTGGAGTTTGTCCCCAGGGCCGTTATTGTTTCCCTGTAATTATCTGATCCAATTGTTATCTGGCTCGGGTCGACGAATCCTTCGATTGGATCAACCAAACCAGAACGTGCCACCTCCCGGGCAATGGCGGCCGCGGTTTCATCGTTAAAAAGCAATGGCCAGTCACTTCTCAACTGCCTCCATTCCTCGAGCGAACGTATCTCAGCTTCAAATCGCTTTAACAATGAAGGAACCTCTGTAAAATTTTGAAGCGCTATTGTGCAGAAAATTGCAATTCAGGTACAGCTCAAGAAGTACTTTGCGATATTGATTTCGTGAGCAAGGTGCCAAAAGTTTTGGCGATCTGGGCAGGACACTCACCGGGGTGTTGGGCGGGTTGAACCATTGTATTCAGTCAGGACGTCTTCAACTTCCCCGCTTGCGATAACAGCGCCATTTTCGATCCATACCACGCGGTCACAGATTTCACGAACCAAAGACTCACTGTGTGAAACGAGCACCACGGTCTTGTCAGACTGCATTTTCTCTTTCATTTCCCGGGTAGATTTCTGACGAAACTCCTTGTCACCGACGCCCAGCACCTCATCAACAAGGATAATATCCGGGTCAGATGTTAAGGCTATGCCGAAACCGAGGCGAGCCCGCATTCCAGAAGAATAGGTTCGAAAGGGATCATCGATTGCATCGCCGAGTTCGGAAAAGCTAATGACATCTTCCAGGTTTGCTATTGCTTCCTTTCTGCTTAGCCCCATCAACATCCCACTGACGATCGCATTGTCCCTGCCTGAAAGATGTGGCATAAAACCAAGGTTGAGTGTCAGTAGTGATGCGGTTTTAACGTTTCTGGTTATCTGACCTTCGTCGGGCTCCAGGAGGTCTGCCAGCACCCGGAGTAGTGTGCTTATCCCTGCGCCATTTCGACCAATTATCCCTAACGTCTCGCCTGTGTTTACCTCGAAGCTGATATCCCTGATGGCCCAGGATTTTTCCCTGTTAAACAGTGAAACCTTTCGATTATAGAAAACGCCCACCTGATTGAGGGAAAGTGCAACTGACATCAGCTACACCACGTTTTTTTGGAGTATGGGATCGGTGTCATAATCGTGTAGGTACCTGAAAATTCTCAACAGTTATTGTTTAGTACTGCATAACTGCAGATGCGTGGTTTATTGCATTCGAACGCATAAGAAGCCCGCGGTAGTTGTTGTGTGTTATCCCAAGGAGATCTGCATTCATATAGCGGCTATGCCCCTGCAATGGTCTCCCGTCCAATAAATATGATGATCTGATAAACGTCGCTCTGGCTGCCACCATGCTCCTTACTAAGTTTACTTCGCGTAAAGTGCATTTGTCCTGCGACTTTTAGCAGGTTGCCGGACCATTCTCTACTTGTAACAGGTCGCAGGATTTCTTCCACACGA
>JABBBA010000381.1:7490-9464 GCA_018607685.1 K189A clade bacterium
ACCTGATCTTCGGCCGGGCCATTTATCTCGTACTTTTCTAGCTCCGGCAAGTAATCGGCATTCCAAAACCCCTGATTGTTCCAGTTGAAGTAGTAGTAATTTCTCTTGCGGTTACTGGGGATGTCACCATCCAGTATGCCGTATCCTGAAAACTCAGCCTCTATCCCTAGAGCTCCACTTACAGTGCGGGGGATGTCGAGCAGACTTGTGGGCGCGGCTGAGTATTGCAGGTTGCCTTCTCCGTTGATCGGCTTGATCAAAAGCATTGGATGCGAGCGACGCATATATCCAGCTCTTGTATGGTTTTTAAGATCACTACCGTGATCGGCGGTGATGATAACCAGTGTATCGTCGTAAATCCCTAGTGCTTTTAGCTTGTCCAGCATATTTAGTGTCTGCGTGAGCGCGTATTGGTTTTGATCAAACGCCCGGGTTTCAATCGGTACTGATTCATACTGGGATTTTGAAATTGGGTTTCCCGAGACATCCATGAGGTAGGGGGTGTGCGATGTAAAGAGATGGATAAATTTGAACGTAGGGGCTTCGCTATCAAGATTGGCTTGCTCGATAAAGTTGTCATGAATGACCCTGGAAGCCAGGTGCACAGGTGTAGGCTTCATCATTTCTACCCGGGCACCAAACAGCATGTTTTCGGCATCCTCAGAGATTTCAGTATCCAGAAAACGATCCTGCAGAAGCCAATTGTGTTTATCGTAAATTTTCATCTTCAGGTAATGTGGCGCATAGCGAAACAGCGTCACATCCCAAAGCTGTAAGTATTTCCGTAGCTGGGATTCGTCCTCATTTTTGTTAAGAACAGATGTGGTGTTTTGGCTGGGAAGCCACTGTAGGTAACCCTTGTACAACCCCATCGTAACAACACGGGCCTTGAAACCATTTTTCTGCAAAACCGCAGGTAACGAATTCTCATTCAAGGATTCCGTCATAAATGACTGAATCGTGCCGGAGTTTTCGTAAACTCTGGATGAAAGAATAGTGGGCACTGACAACAGCGTATAGGGAGACACGCCGAGTGTATTGCTGTACGAAGTAAAACCGTTGAGTTTCTCCGCAATCAAGGGTTCTTTTCTGAGTATTTCGTCGAAGGTAGGTGAGCCAAATGTATCCGTGACAATGATGAGTATATTTTTCTCATCAGAGAAGTCATACAGTCCTCGATCGGTCGCTTTGGTGGGGTCTTTGACGCCGGTTGCCAAAGTGTGTTTAGTGGGAAACTCCGCGCCGGTTGCTGTCTGAACCACAAGCGAGCTCACCTGCATCAGCACAATCAGAAGCGATAGCAGATGCATATGAGGCCATATTTTATCTCGAAAACGAATCGTCATTATTGGTAACGCGAGCCAAACCGTCATTTCCACAATCCCAATAAGATTATGGGCTTGCCAATCGATGTCCCCACCATCGAACAGGCCGTAGTCCCAGACAAAGTAGTTTCCCTGCAAGAGGATCAACGCGGCAATACTTATCGTCGCGGCGCCTAGAATCTTTCTCTTGTCCATAGGTAAAAGACTCGAGAGAAAAACTGTAATCATCATAAGTATCAGCGCAAGCTTCCAAGAGAAGGAAAGTGCGAGGGACGGTGGGATTGAGATTTCTCGGGCGTTTATCAACAGCACATTTAGCGGTGCGCAATATAACGCGGTGATGACCAGCGCGAGCATGGCACTCGCATTTTTAAATATTGACTGCATTGACGCTTTATCCTTGCTCATGTCTTATCAGGGTGTATTGTAAAAAAAGCCTCAGCCTGAACTTCGCCATTACTTCCATAATATGCCTGCGCAGCTGGCAACCTCTCACGGGAATATTGCTCATGAGACAAATGATGGGTAGTTTGACTAGCGATTTATATTCCATAAAAAGAGACCGACGGTTTGTTTTTTATAACCTAACTTCGTTCAACTAGACTCAATCAGGTTAGGGTTAATCCAGGGAGACAATCAAAACTTCACC